>JBGASH010000247.1:0-4099 GCA_044229775.1 Bacteroidia bacterium | reverse complement strand
AATACAGGTGCAGGTGTTTTAAATAATGATTTTACCCTTGCCGCCGAAAAATCGCTTAACGCGGTTGTACACATAAAAACCACGGTGGAGCAAACCAATAATATTTCTACGCCATTTGAACAATGGTTCTTTGGCCAAAGCCGCCAACAAACATACGTTCAGCAAGGCAGCGGTTCGGGTGTGATCATTTCGGACGACGGTTATATTGTAACCAATAATCACGTAGTTAATGGGGCCAATAAGATTGAGGTTGTTCTTAATGATAAACGCGGCTATAACGCAGAAGTAGTTGGAACAGACCCAACCACCGACATCGCCTTATTAAGGATCAAAGAAAAAGGCCTCCCATTTATTTTATATGGTAACAGCGATGCCGTTAAAGTTGGCGAATGGGCCGTAGCGGTAGGAAATCCTTTTAATTTGAATTCAACTGTTACTGCTGGTATCATTAGCGCCAAAGGAAGAAACATCAATATTTTGGAAGGAAAAGGCGGATTATTCCCAATTGAATCCTTTATCCAAACCGACGCTGCTATTAATCCGGGTAATAGCGGGGGCGCTTTAGTAAATACAAATGGCGATCTAATTGGAATAAATACTGCCATTGCTTCCAATAACGGCTCCTATCAAGGTTACGCTTTTGCCATTCCGGTAAACATTGTGAAAAAAGTAGTGGCCGATCTGGTAGAGTTTGGAACTGTTCAACGCGCATATATGGGTGTAAGTATTCATGATATAAACGCCCAATTTGCTAAAGAGAAAAACTTAAAACAACTCAATGGCGCTTACGTTAACAGCGTAACCCCTGGTGGTTCGGCCGAAGACGCCGGTGTTAGATCAGGCGATATCATTACAAAAGTTGAAAGCAACAAAGTAAACAGCGTTTCAGAATTACAAGAACAAGTTAGTAAATACAGACCCGGCGATAAAATAAACGTTACCGTAATAAGAAATGAAAAAGAAGTAGTATTACCTGTTGATCTTAAAAATATTGAGAACGGAACAGCCATAATAAAAAAAGAAGCGCCTGCAAGAACAGAAGTTGCGAGCCTTGGCGCGGTTTTTGAAGAATTGAGTGCCGAGCAGTTGTCAAAACTAAAAATTCAAAACGGGGTTAAGGTGGCTAAACTTGGTCCGGGCAAATTATCTGGCGCCAGCATTAGAGAAGGTTTTATTATTACCTCTATTGATAAGAAAAAAGTGGGGACAGTTAAAGATGTTCAAACCGTTCTGGAGAATAAGAAAGGTGGCGTTTTAATTGAAGGGGTATATCCTAATGGCGTTAGCGCTTATTACGGATTTGGAATGTAGATCGAAATACGAGGTACGAAATACGAAGTACGAAATACGAAATACGAAGTTTAAAAATGATTTGAAGTTAGAAGGTTTGAATAGGTGCATTCAAACTTTCTAGCTTAAAATCCATTAATTCCATAAATTCCATCTTTTAGGGCGGTAATCTAAGGTTTCGATCTTAATGTCTTCAATAGTAAAATTCTTTTGGCCCTGGTTCCATACAAAGAAAACCATCTTACAATCTTCATCGGCCCATTTCTTCAATCCTGTTCCTAAAAACACTTCCGAATAAACCGTGTACGGTTTGTTTTCGGTAAAAAAACCACCCATTGATGGTCCTCCAAAATAAATAATAGAGTCATTCTTGTCTTTTACGCACGAATTAAAATTAACACCGATCAATGGCTCGACACTTGAAACTTTTATTTGAGCCAAAATTATTTGTCCGGTGTTAGAACTTACGTTCTTAATTAAAGCATCAACTCCAAAAGGATATTCATTCAAAGAATCTACCGGATAAACAAAGGAGTTGCTATTTGCCTTAAGTTTATTGGCATCTAATGAATAAGTATAATCTTTTTGTTGAAAGAAATCGGAACTGTTTAAAACCGAAAAATACGATTCATCATTACGTCCGGTTGGCTTTTTTGATAATGTAATACAGTTAACATTGGCGGCATCCAAAAAATCCACCTCATAAGGAAAGTATTCCTGAACCATTTTTATCTGCGATGGAAAGGCGTTACCCAAAACAATATAATCGGCTTTTGAGCTTTGAATAAATGATTTGAACCACCCTGCGTCTGCTATCAACGGCTCTGTACCTAGATGGTAGCTCAGCTTTTTTTTGTCGCGTAACTCGTAATGCATCACAAAATATTTTTCAGTATCAAAGAACACCGCTTCCACTTTATCTTTACCATATTTTTCAACGGTTTTCTTAAGCGTTTTATACTGAGTCTCGTTTTGATTTAACACCGCGCTCACCAAAAATTCTTTACGATAAAATGATTGGAATAAAAGCAATACCGAAACCATAGCAATAATTCCCAATCCAAAGCGTTCATTGAACTTTATTAAACCGCAAATACCCCAAACCAAACAAGGCGCAGCAAACAACATTACCGAATATTGAAATACCGGTGCTTTTAGAACGGAATAGAAATAAATAATAAAATAATTAAGGAAGAACATCGTTAATAATAAAACCACTTTTCTGTTAATACTTTTAAATCCATAGGAAAAAATTGATTCGAAGATCAGGATCACAAAAGCTATCCAAACATAACCGGTACCCATTACTACCTTAATGAATTCAATAAACGCGCCTTTTTCGGGAGGCGGTAACCAACCGTTTTGCTCCGCTCCTATCCCACCATAATCCAACTGAAAAAAGGTAATAGGTAAATGCGGTAAATACAAAACAACGGCTGCAATACAAGAACCGAGATAAGGTATTAGGATCTTCTTTTTAATAAAAAACAATCCTGCTAAACCTAAGGTTAATGCATAAAGACAACTAATATGGCTGTTTAAGGCACTGAGTAAAAAAAACAGCGTCATAAAAATAAAATCCTTTTTATTGAAGGTATCACTAAAAAAAATATTGAACCAATAATAGGTTAAAGCAGTAGTAAAGAAAAGACCGCTCGCGTACATTCTGGCCAAAGGCGAATAGTACAGAAAAATGAAAGAAAAAGAAAAAATGCTAGCGCTTAATAATGCGGGTAATTTTCCAAACCAATTAAGTGCGAATTTGTACGAATAAATAATGGCGCCAAGACTCATGATAATAAAAGGCATCTTTATCCACACCTCCGAATACCCAAATACTTTTACAAGGGCATATAAAAAACATTGAATTAATATAGGATGAGCATCAATTTGCGCGCCATAAAGCACCAGGTCGTGCCAGTTAGCGTAAGTAGTACGACTTAACGCGCTTAATTCGTCGTAACTATATTGATACCCCGCGATAGAAATGAATCGAATAACTACCGCTATAAGAAAAATAACAGAAAACGCTTTATTTTCTTTGAAAAAACTGATCATAATGACAAATGTAAATATACTAAAGATGCTTAAATGGCGTTATTATTATTAAATTTGAGTATTGAAAAAAGCCCTGTTCATATTTAGTATTACCGCTCTTCTTTTCACATCGTTTTCCTCGTGCAAAAAGGACAAGTTCGTAACCTCAAAAGACGCTACGGTAAGCTTTTCGGCCGATTCGCTTTTGTTTGATACCGTATTTACAACCATTGGCTCGGCCACACGGAACATCAGGGTAATTAATAATCACAAAGAAAAGATCCGGATCTCTTCTATTGCCTTGCAAGGCGGTGATAATTCCCCTTTTATCATTAACGTTGACGGCCAAAAAGGAAAGATCTTTACCGATATTGAAATAGCGGGACACGATAGTGTTTTTATTTTTGTACAGGTTAACGTTAATCCAACCAATGTTAATAGTCCGCTTATTATAAGCGACCATCTTCAATTTGTGGTTAACGGCAATGTTCAAATGGTATATTTAGAAGCGTGGGGACAAGATGCCTATTATCATCATCCTACTAATGCTTTAAAATTTGCGAAGGGCGGTTACCTCCCTTACTCGCTTATTTCACCGGCAAGCAATACCACGGTGGTATGGAATAATGATAAGCCCCATGTTATTTACGGATGGTTGGTGGTAGATTCGGCGCAAACCCTCATCATTAATCAGGGTGTTCGAGTTTATCTGAATCAAAATGCCGGGTTATGGGTATACCGTTACGGCACTTTAAAAGTTCATGGCGCGTAT
>JBGASH010000246.1:0-4047 GCA_044229775.1 Bacteroidia bacterium | reverse complement strand
ATTTTGTCCGTTAACCACGCCGTTATAGTTTATATAGTATGCGCCTAATAGGAAAGAGACGGTCCACCATTTTTTGATCTCATGTCTCAGCCACAGATTATCGCGAACAATATATAGGTTCTTCATGTTTATTAAATGGCCTACTGTTTCTTTTGTAGAATCATTTTGTGTAACATAAGCTTGAATAGGATTTTCGGATTCCGTAAAATAAATACTATTCGAAATTTTTCTCTTCCAATTATACGCAATATTAAAGTTGTTATCGTAAATAGGCATAAGGTAAGGGTTACCCTCGCCCGAACTTAAAATATTATTGAATTGCCGGAATGGATTGAAAGAATTATAATCGGGACGATTGATCCTTCTGTTATATGAAATGGAGATCGAATTGTTTTTGTCAGGATTATAATCAATACTGGCGTTAGGAAACAAATTAAAGTAGGAGCGTTTGTAATCAATATTGCTAGTTATACTATGTGTTTGTATCTCGGTATTTTCTCCCCTTAATCCTAGCCTAAGACTTACTTTTCTTATTTTCTTATCCATACTAAAATATCCTGCACTTATTTGTTCATTATATCGGAATTGATTGGTATAAATACTGTCCACAATAAAATCTCCGCTTAGCTGATCCTGATTTTCGAAAGTATAATTGCTGTAGGCTTTTGTATCGGTGTGTTTTATTCCTGTTTCAAAACTAAAGTCGTTCTTAAATTGTTTCTCGAAATCAATACGACCTGCAATTATATTTAATCCTACATCATTATTGGTTCTGAAGGCCTGGGAAGGTAAAGTGTCAACTCCACTTTTGCCGATGAAGCGATTTTGATAATAGCCTTTGTAATTATCATAATAGGGACCATAATAATCGGCCGAAAACTTAATTTTAGCAGTTCCCAAGGTATCGAAAAGGTGTTCACCGTTTAAATTATAATTGGCCAGGTACCAATAATTAGTGATCGGACGATTGTATAAAATGCGATCATAGCCCAAACTATTGTCACTAATATAGGTGTTGCCATTATAGGTTCGTACAGCCGAGCCCGGTATAAATTGTGCTTTTATTCCGATAGTATTTTTTCTATTGATGTACCAATCTGCTCCCAGATCGATCGTCAAGAATTTACCAACATCTATTTCGTAAGCTTTTTGGTCTAAGGTGGTAGTTTTACCGTTGTAAGAGATGTTGTTGATCGAGTTGGTCTCATGTCGTAATACTCCTTCATAGGCACTCACATTACTAAAAAAAGTGACCTTTCTTCCTTTATAGTTCAAAGTAAAACCGCCAAAATTATTATTGTAGTATCCTTGAGAGAATGTATAATTCAAGCCCCCGCTGGCTCCGGTAATTTTTATTTTTTTGGTCTTGATATTAATGATACCGGCATTTCCAGCCGCATCATATTTAGCGGGAGGGTTTAAAATGATCTCTATCTTCTCGATCATCGACGAATTCATACTTCGTAAAAAATTGATCAGCTGGGCTCCCGATAATTGCTGAGGTCGGTCATTAATATAAACCTTTACTCCGCTTTTGCCTTGTATACTAATATTATCACCTTCCACCATCACTCCGGGCAAACGCGCTAACAGATCATAAGCACTATTGCCGACGGCTAAAGGACTATCTTCAATGTTTACAGTAACATTGCCTCCTGTAAATTCTATAGGATCTTTAATAGCTGTAATAGCAACTTCGTTTAAACTCACGGCACTTTTTCCTAAAGCGATCTTTGGAAGGATAACCGCCTTTGAACTGTCGTACGTAAATTTGTCGGAGTACTTAATGGCATAACCAACGCCGGATATCTTTAATAGGTAATCGCCTTTTTTTGCTTTTTCAAAACAAAAATCACCTTTTTCACCCGTAAAAACACCTTTAGTAACTGAGCTATCTTTAGCATTCAATAAAGCAACGGTTATGTAAGGAATTGGTGCTTGGAGTGAATCCACAATCTTTCCTTCAACGGCGCATTGCGCTGAGGAATTGAAATGAAATAAAGTGAAGATAAAGAACAATAAGAAGCCAATGGCTTTTGGGTTAGGGGTCATACAGGCTAAATTAGTTTACTTAATTCACTCACAATAATGGCAACAGCCAATAAATGTTACAGAATGTTAAAGAATAAATTTTCGACTCACTATAACCTAATACACCTCTAGCCTCAAAAGGTTCATTATTGTTTAAGATTAAGTTTTGTCATGAATATCTTTTTTTGTTACTTGCCTTTGTAACCAAATGCTAAGTGGACGTTATACTTCCTGTATGCCCCGATTTTTGCGATCGATCATTATTGCTGTAATGTTTTTTATCAATGGGGTGACCAACGCTCAAAATTTGATCGCTGATTCCAGCTTTGAGTTTAATAATGGGGTTCCTTTATTACTCTCTTCCATTGGCTTGAACAGCAGTTGGAGTTCTCCCAATCGTGCAACACCTGATCTGTTTTGTGAGTGCAATAAAAAATTGGCAGAGAAATCGGAAGCCAATGTTCCCATCAATCCCTTTGGTGTTCAAAAACCCAATAATGGAAAATGTTATGCAGGCATCTATGCTTTTTCGCATGGCGATTATAGGGAGTATTTACAAACTCAACTGAATGAACCTTTGAGGGGCGGACAAAAATATGAATTATATTTTTGGATAAGTTTGGCCGATTGGTCAAGAGTAGCTGTTCATCAGATAGGCGCCGTTTTTTTAGGCGGAAAGGCACCTTATACAACCAGTGATGATATTACGGGAGTAAAAACGGTTTATGCAACATTGCAGTACGATGTTGGAATGGATAACGTGTTATGGCACCAGATCATTATTCCTTATAAAGCACGTGGCGGAGAATCGGTTTTGATATTGGGAACTTTTGATGTTTGGGACATCTATGAAACCGGAGTTCGTCCGCCAAAAGGAGTGCGTACCAAAATAAATCAGAAAACTGAGCGGGATGGATATTATTATATTGATGATGTAAGTTTGAGAGAATATCAGGAGCCTTATGTGGCCAAGTTCGATACCGTTGTAGTTCCGAAGATAGATATTTTGCCGGCCACGGTCATTACTCATAACGAGGAACCCGACAAGCCTGTAGAAGAAGTTGTTTTAGAAAAGCCAATTATTTTAAATAATGTTCTGTTTGAAAGCGGTAAGGCAAAATTATTGTCCGAATCGAATCAGGAACTGGATGCGGTTGCAGAGTATTTAATAACGAACAAAGACTTGAAGATTGAGGTAAGTGGGCACACCGATAATGTTGGTAATGCGAAACAAAATTTGATACTCTCTGAAAAACGAGCCAAAGCGGTGGCGGATTACTTTATAACACTCAGCATCGATCCGGCAAGAATTTCTTATAAGGGTTTTGGTTCCGAAAAGCCTATTGCCCCAAATGATACAGAAGACGGACGCAAACAGAACAGAAGAGTGGAGTTGGTTTATTTGAAAAAGTAAACCGCCTATAAAGCAAATCCAGCCACTTATTAAATCCCGAAAATAATTCAAGATAAGCATCGTACACTTGTAGTGGATCTATCATGTGTGTTTAAAACTGCAGCGGCATACAATTTTTAGGAGTAAGCTGTAACTGCTGCAAAAGAAAGTCCGTGTAACAACGGACTTTTTTATTTACCACTAATATTAAAAATCCAACCACTTATTAAAATGTGTTAACGGCATTCAACGACTTGCGTACAACCATATAAGACTATTAACCTATTTAATAAATATTTATGAAAACAAATTTACTAAGGCAGTTAAGGTGGCAATATGCGGCTGACTGCGAAATGATGCAACGTTCTTTACTAGTTGCTTTTATTATTTTACTATGTTCTTTTATTGGCGAAGCTCAAACGGCACAAGATTCCGCCTGCTTTCAAGTGCACTTGATCGATGCTCAAAATAACGAGGACATTCCTTTTGCAAACAGTGTTGCTTATCAAAATGGGGTACAGGTTGGTGTAGGAACCACAGATATGGATGGAAATTGTCATATCGGATATTTAGCGGCAGGAAAATACGATCTGAAAGGCGTTTATGTAGGATATCAGGCCAGT
>JBGASH010000245.1:0-4068 GCA_044229775.1 Bacteroidia bacterium | reverse complement strand
TCATAGATACTCATAACACCTTTTATCTTCTCATCAGCATTAGTACTGGAAAGTAATGATCCCAGTTCTTGTTTTTGTTTGGAATTGGCCAGTTCCTTAGCTTTCAATAACAGATAGGTCTTTTTATTCGCTAAAATATCGCCACCAACTTGTTTTCCAAATTTTTTAGAATCGCCTGCATAAACATCCAGCATGTCATCCAATAATTGAAAAGCAATGCCTAAATGCTTTCCGAATTCATAACAATTCTTTTGATCCTCAGTTCCTGCTTTAGCACAAATGGCGCCCATTTGCAGGCTGCAGCCTAAAAGGACCGCAGTTTTAAAAGTGATCATTTGCTTGTATTCATTCACGGTAACAGAAGTCGAATTTTCGAAATTCATATCCAATTGCTGGCCTTCACATACTTCAACCGAGGTTTTAATGAACACGTTTAAAAGCGATTTTAAAGTTTCGGTATCATAGGCATTCAAAATATCAAATGCCTTCACCAACATCACATCACCACTCAAAATGCCAACATTCACATTCCATTTTTCGTGAACGGTTTTTTGTCCGCGACGAAGTGGGGCTTTGTCTAAAATATCATCATGTATCAAAGAAAAATTATGGAACACTTCTACCGCTAAAGCAGCATCCAGAGCTTGTTTCGGATCTACACCAAAAAGATCGCAGCTAATTAAAGCCAAAAGCGGACGAATTCGTTTCGCTTCTAAGGAAAGTATATAATTCTCAGGTTCGTAAAGTTCAATAGGTTGTTTGGAAGAAAGTGCCTTACGGTAATTTTCTAAATGCGAATTAAATTGGCTTAAAAGCAGATCGTATTGCACGTTATTTTATTTTTTGTTGTCGAGCAATCCTAATAAATAGGTGCCATAACCGCTTTTAGTAAGAGGTTCGGCCACTTTGCGTAATTGATCGGCATTGATGTAACCCATATTGTAAGCTACCTCTTCAATACATCCAATTTTTAAAGCCTGACGCTCTTCAATGACCTGAACAAATTGTCCGGCTTGCATTAACGAAGCAAACGTTCCTGTATCTAACCATGCCGTACCGCGGTCCATGATCGAAACTTTTAATTTCCCACGCTTTAAATATTCTTTATTTACATCGGTGATCTCATATTCGCCACGCGGAGAAGGTTTAAGATCCTTAGCTATTTGAACAACATCGTTATCGTAAAAATATAATCCCGGAACAGCGTAATTTGATTTTGGCTGCTTAGGTTTTTCTTCTATCGATAGAACTTTATTGCTTTTATCAAACTCAACAACGCCATAACGTTCAGGATCGCTAACGTGATACGCGAAAACAACGCCGCCATCGGGATTATTTATTTTCTGCAACATTCTTCCCAGACCAACGCCATAAAAAATATTATCTCCTAAGATCAAAGCTACTTTGTCTTTACCAATGAATTTTTCTCCCAGAACAAAAGCTTGAGCTAAACCATTTGGCACTTCCTGAACCTGATAAGAGAATTTGCAACCTATATTTTCTCCTGTCCCTAACAATTTTTGAAAATTAGGAAGATCATGAGGAGTAGAAATAATTAAAATTTCGTTGATGCCTGCGATCATTAATACCGAAAGCGGATAATAGATCATAGGTTTATCGTAAACCGGCATCATTTGCTTGCTCATGGCAAGGGTTAAAGGGTGTAAACGGGTACCGGAACCGCCGGCTAAAATTATTCCTTTCATAGGTAGAATTTACTTAGAATTGATATTGTAAATATAAGAAAGCTTTTACAATTTGTGAAAGACCGTTTAGCCCTGTAATTGCAGCTCTTTCACCTGTTTACGGTATTTCGAACGTTTGATCAAATAATAACGGGAATCTCGCGCTATTTGACGCGGATCGACCCATAGACCGAATGAAGTGTACGGACTACTCATTTCCATATCGGAATTTGGGTTTGTTAAGATTAATTTATATCCAACCCAAACACTGAATCCTATCCAACGTACCGGTTTTATTACCAATTTGGCTCCAAGACCCGCCATTTTCATGAGATCGTATTCATCGTGACCAATGATCAGGTTTTTATTTTCGTCCTTTAAGTGATATCTGTATTTTCCTAAACCCACTTCGATCGGAAAGGAGAGTTCGAAAAAACGTTTTGAACTAATAACAGATTGGTAGTAAAGGGTGGCGTATGCCAGATCCAGATCCTGATATCTTATCTTTCCTGAGAAATCTTTTAGTTGTCGCACTTTTGATGATGTGGTGATGGTGTAACCGCAAATTCCAAGGATGTGTTTCTCTTTATAGATCAGATCGAACTGAATTCCGTTGACGTACAAGGGAACTGTTTTTTCGCCGAACTTATTCTTTATGTACGAATCGCGGTTGTCGATCCGTAATACCGGACGTAATTTTTGATATCTGTAAATATGAGCCGAGTCTTTGGAAAGTTGCGTTCTTAAAGAATCTATTATCTTTTCTTTTTGGGAAAAGGACAATTGGTAAAATAAGCTAAGCAAGAAGAGTATTTTAATTTTTGATCTTATCATCACTCTCCGCTTCTTCTAAAGCTTCTCCTAACATCGTATCATTTGAAATGAATTCCTTGTCAGTCAAACGCTTTTCCATGGATAATAAAAAGGCGGGCAGCAATACCAGATTGGAACAGTAGGCTGTAATTAAAGTGAAGGAAAGGAGCAGGCCCAGCGCTTTTGTTCCGCCAAACTCCGATAAAGCAAACATTCCGAATCCAAAGAATAATACAAAGGCTGTATACACCATACTTACTCCGGTCTCGCTGATCGTTAATCGAACGGCTTCACCAATACTTAATTTATTGCGTTTTATTTCGTGACGGTATTTGGTGAGGAAATATAAAGTTCCATCACTCGAAATTCCAAAAGCAATACTGAAAATTAAAATGGTACTTGGTTTCAAAGGTACGCCAATAAAGCCCATGATACCGGCCGTAATTATTAAAGCCACTAAACTTGGCACGATTGAAATTAAGATCATTCTGAAGGAAGTGAATAAGGTTAGCATTAAAATAGCGATCAAAACAATGGCTAATACTACACTTTCTATCAAGTTGCTTACTAAAAACTCGTTTCCTCTTAAATTAGTGATACAACTTCCCGTTAAACGGATGTCAATTTTCTCTTCATCCGGGAACCATTTGTTTTCATCCTGATTGTAATTAAATATGCTGTCAATTCGCGGTTTTAATTCTGAAACTAATTTTTTTACTTTGATAGAACCAATATCCGCCATGTAAACGCTAACACGTGTAAATTGGAAAGTGCTATCCATTAAATTATCCAATTCAGAATGTTTCCCTTTTTCGGTTTTTAATTTATCAACCAATCCTTCAAGATCCGTAACGGTTGGCATTTTGTAGAATTTTGGATCTCCTCCTTTTTCTGTCTGGTAAGCCCATTTGAGTCCGTCAACAAACGAAAACGATTTTGATAATTCAGGATATTGGGTCAGCATTTTTTGCAGGCGATTGATTCTGTAAACTGCTCTGGCACTATTCGCTTTTAATCCTTTTGGTTGTTTAGTATCCACAATTATTTCCAATGGCATCACCCCACCATAATTCTCTTCAAAATATTTGAGGTCAACGATAAGCTGATCCTTTTGAGGAATATCATCAACCACGTAACCGAAGGCTTTTAATTTCAAAAAACCGAAAGTGCAAACGATCACAAGTGCAATAACCGTAAAATAAATAGCCTTACGATTATTCTCGGTGATAACGGCAACTTTTTCTAATATCCCGCGTAATCGTTTTGCTTCTAAATGTTTCAGGTGTTTAGGTTTCGGAACCTTTAAGTAACTGAAGATTGCAGGAACCAATATCAGCGAATATAAAAAGGTGATCATCACGTTAAGTGATGTCACTAAACCAAATTCAAAGAAGATCTGACTTGGAATAGCACAAAACACGGCAAAACCGATAGAAGTAGTGATGTTCGCAAAAAATAAAGAAACAGCAGAACGCTGAATGGCAACATGGAGCGCTTCCATTTTTGCTAAGCCATTTTTAATTTCGGTATGGTATTTATTTAAAATTAAGATACAGTTAGGGACACCGAT
>JBGASH010000244.1:0-4089 GCA_044229775.1 Bacteroidia bacterium | reverse complement strand
ATAAAATGCATTATTGGCTGCGAACTTTTCGTAAACAAAGATCATAAAGACAAGACCAAGCAAGATAATGGTTTCTCTATCCCGTTTTTAGCGAAGAACAAGATCGGTTATCAAAATCTTTCTAAATTAAGTTCCATCGGTTTTGTAGATGGGTTTTATTATGTGCCGCGCATCGATAAGGATGTTTTACTTAAATACAAGGAAGGACTTATTGTTACAACCGGTGGTTTAGCGGGAGAAGTACCAAATTTGATCTTAAATATTGGTGAGCAACAGGCTGAGGAAGCCTTTGTTTGGTGGAAAGAGCAATTTGGGGATGATTTTTATATAGAGTTAAATCGTCACCATTTACCTGAAGAGGATATTGTGAACGAAGTGTTACTGCGTTTCGCGAAAAAATACAATGTAAAATATTTTGCGGCCAACAACAATTATTATCTCGACAAAAAAGGCTCGGAGGCACATGATATTTTATTATGCGTAAAAGACGGTGAATTAAAAGAAACACCTATTGGTCGCGGTCGTGGTTTTAGATATGGCATGCCTAACAACGATTTTTATTTTAAATCGCCTGCCGAAATGGCCGAGCAATTTAAAGATTTGCCCGAGTCGTTGGAGATGACGAGTGAAATTGTAAATAAGATAGAGAGTTTTAAATTGGGTAGAGATGTGTTGCTCCCTAAATTCCAAATACCCGACGAATTCAAAGATCCTAGGGATAATGATCCAAATGATGAAGGAAAAGGGAATCGCGGTGAAAATGCTTATTTAAAACATTTGACCTATGTGGGTGCCGAAAAGCGCTATAAAGAAATAACGCCCGAATTACGCGAACGCATCGATTTTGAATTGGGTGTTATGGAGCGAATGGGTTATCCCGGATACTTTTTAATTGTTTCCGATTTTACCACTAAAGCCCGCGAAATGGGCGTTTCTGTTGGGCCGGGTAGGGGAAGTGCTGCCGGTTCGGTGGTGGCCTATTGTTTAGGAATTACCAATGTGGATCCGATCAAGTACGATCTCCTCTTTGAGCGTTTTTTAAATCCCGATCGTATCTCGATGCCCGATATAGATATTGATTTTGATGATGAAGGTCGCGATAAAGTGATCGACTATGTGATAAAAAAATATGGTAAGGATCAGGTGGCGCAGATCATTACTTATGGTACAATGGGAGGGAAATCGGCCATCCGTGATACCGCGCGCGTTTTAAACTTGCCTTTATCGGAAGCTGATAAATTGGCAAAATCGTTTCCAGATAGTTTGGAAGCCGATCTGTATTCGTTGTTGAAACCGGGTGGCATTGATGAAAAATATTTAGAGAAGATAAAAGATCGTCGCGAGATCATTGAGCAATCACGCAATTTCAGAAAATTATCAGAAGAAAAAACACCTGAGGCAGATGTGCTTAAGCAGGCTTACGAATTGGAAGGGTCGTTGCGTAATACCGGCATCCATGCCTGTGGAATAATTATTACACCGGACGAGCTAACCAAATTTGTTCCGGTAACTAAAGGTAAGGATAGCGAAATGCTGGTGACGCAATTCGACAACTCGGTTGCTGAATCGGCCGGACTTCTAAAAATGGACTTTTTAGGATTACGTACCCTAACTATCATCAAGGATGCGTTGGCACTTGTAAAACGCATTCGTAATGTAGATATTGATATTGATACCATTCCGTTGGACGATGCAAAAACGCTGGAGCTTTTCCAAAAGGGCGAAACCAACGGTATATTTCAGTTTGAAAGTAATGGCATGCAAAAATACCTGAAGGATCTTAAGCCTGATAGTATTAACGATCTCATAGCCATGAACGCGTTATACCGACCGGGCCCTTTAGCGTATATCCCTAATTATGTTAACCGGAAACACGGACGCGAAAAGATCACTTACGATCTTGAGGGAATGGATGAGTTCCTGAAAGAAACGTATGGCATTACCGTTTATCAGGAGCAGGTAATGCGTCTTTCACAAAAACTGGCCAATTTTACCAAGGGTGATGCTGATACGTTGAGAAAGGCCATGGGTAAGAAACAAAAAGATGTTCTTGATAAAATGAAGAGCAAATTTTTGGAGGGATGTAAAACTAACGGTCACGATACTACTATTGCCGAAAAGGTATGGAAAGACTGGGAGGCATTTGCCAGTTACGCGTTCAACAAATCGCATTCAACCTGTTACGCGTTCTTAGCGTTTCAAACCGCTTATTTAAAAGCGCATTACCCAAGCGAATTCATGGCTTCGGTGTTAAATCATTCGGGTGCCATAGAAAAGATCACGTTTTTTATGGAAGAATGTAATCGTATGGGTATAAAAGTGCTTGGTCCGGACGTGAACGAAGGCTACGGTAAATTTAGCGTAAACCCCAATGGCGACATACGTTTTGGGATGGCGAGCATAAAGGGAGTGGGTCAGAACGTTATAGAAGCCCTGGTAGAAGAGCGTAAAAAGAATGGGAAGTATAAAAGCGTGTTTGATATGGCGGGACGTTTAGATACCAAAACCATCAATAAGAAATCGATAGAAGGGTTGGCGCTTAGCGGAGCCATGGATAGTTTTGAAGGTGTACACCGTGCCATGTTCTTTGTTCCGGAAGTGGAAGGAGCCAATACGCTTACCGATAAAATGATAAAATACGGTAATTTAAAAAATAACGGTAACGATACCTCCCAAGCCTCCTTGTTTGGCGAAGAGAGTGATCTGGAGATTACCGAACCGGCTTTACCAAAGGTGGAGCCATGGGGTACATTGGTGCAATTAGCAAAAGAAAAAGAAGTGGTAGGTTTCTTTATTTCAGGTCACCCGCTTGATCCTTACAAGCTTGAAATAAAGCATTTGTGCAATGCTACTTGTTCCGATCTGAAGAACGACCTCGAAAAATACAAAGGAAAGGAAGTTTGTGTGGCGGGTATTGTTTCAAGTGCCGAACACCGCACTTCTAAAACCGGAAACGCGTTTGGAAAGATCATTCTGGAAGATTACCATGGCATGTATGACCTCATGTTGTTTGGTAAGGATTATGTAGAGTTTCAAAAATTCATGATTCAGAACCTATTTATCTTTGTAAGAGGTAGGGTACAAGACCGTTATAATCAGCCGGGCGCGTTGGAATTCAAAGTTCAAAAAATTGAATTGTTGAACGACGTTAAGGAAAAAGCCTTTACCAATCTTAAATTAAAGATCGATGTAAATAAACTTACGGATGACCTGGTAGCGGGTATAGAAGGCGTGTTTAAACAGTACAGTGGTAAAACCAACGTCGAATTCTTTGTAGAGGATCCGGCCGAGAATATTTCTGTAAAATTGTTCTCAAAGGGTTATAAAGTAAGCGTGAATAACGATCTTTTTCATGATCTTGACAAGTTGGGCGCTTTTGAGCGCGAATTAAAATAAGGGTTTCTAATTTCAATAAATGAAAAAGAACATTTTTTTTGTCCCGCTTATTTTTATTCTTTCCTCCTGTTTGCATCCCTGGCGCTCATTTGAAAAAGTGAAACAGCCTTCACCGCCCGATTATTCTAACACCGGCTACTGGGCGGCTTTGCCGGATAAGAAAGACAGTGCTGATGCCTCAATCCCTGCTCTTGGAATTATTGATGAACAACAAAACGCCAAGGTGGATGTGTTTTATATTTATCCTACTATGTATTTGGCCGGACATCATTGGAATGCCGATCTAAATAACAAACAACTTAATAAGGCCATTGACGAATATCCAATACGCATTCAAGCCAGTGTGTTTAACGGTTCATGCAAAGTTTATGCTCCACGTTATAGGCAAGCGGTGCTGGGTACATATTTAGTAAAAAAGGAGATTGCTGACAAGGTATTTAACCTCGCTTACAATGATGTAAAAGCGGCCTTTGAGTATTATTTGAAGAACTATAGCGGTGGGCGCCCCATTATAATTGCGTCTCACAGCCAGGGCACCGACCATGCCGTGCGGTTAGTGGATGAGTTTTTTAAACCCGGTACAAAATTGCGAAAACAATTAGTGGCGGCTTACTTAATTGGAAGACCCGTGATGAAGGATTCGGTTAAAGTTATATTGCCTTGTAATAATTCGTCGCAAACCGGTTGTTTTGT
>JBGASH010000243.1:0-4134 GCA_044229775.1 Bacteroidia bacterium | reverse complement strand
ATACAAATAATAATTATAAGCGAAATTTATCGTAAAGGCCAAATTGTCTACTCCCTCAGCAAAAAAATTAAAAGCTATTTCGGGCCTGAAGAAAGCGCATTTAAAATCGTGCGGGTATTGGTTTTGTAAGCTATCTATAGGCGAGATAACAGCGGTGTATTTGTTGTAGGTATAGCCGGTGTTCAATGCAAAACTGTAAAATCCTTTTTTTCCTTCGGTATAACTTTTGTCGAAACCGAGCCTAATAAAACCGCCATGTGTTTGAAGACGTGTGGCCAGCCACGAGTTGCCGGTAAATTTATCTTTAAAATATTTTTGCAGAACAAATAAGGCGTTTTGGTAACCAAAAGCGCAGGTCATGTTATTTTTAAGGCGGTAATTAAAAGAAACGTTGGCATCGTAAACCCCGCCAAAGCTATGGCGGTATAATTGACTGGTAATGTTTTTAGGAATAGAACAGGAGGCCCTTAATGAGAACGGCGGCATTTTTTCGGCTTGCGAAAAAACAAAAACCGAATGAAGTATTAATAAAAGTGATATAGCAGTTTTCAGTTTCATTAATTAAAATTAAATGTAGTACACTAAAATCTAATTTGCAATTTTAAATTAATCTGCCTACGTGTTAAATAATTAGGTATCGCATATTGCCTGCTGGTAACATCTCGTACCCAGGTATAAGACACCGTGTTATTAACCTGCAGTAAATTCAATACTTCAATGTTTATCCACATCGACTTCAAATTATTAAAAACGTTCTTGCGTTTTATTTCGCGACCTTCCTTTAAAACATTATAAGCAAATCCAATATCCACCCGGCGATAAGGCGGCATTCTGAATACCTGCTTCCACCTTAAATGTTCAGGTGGACCAAAAGGCAAACCGCTACCGAAAATAATATTCAAATTCATTTTGCAGGTTGGGAGCTTTGGGAAATAATCCTGGAAGAACATGCTAAAAGTCGCCAATTGATCGGTAGGACGTGGAATATAACCCGGATCAATTCTTGTGCTGTCAAATTTAACTTGATCAAAAGTGTAGCCTTTTACTATTTCTTCGCCATCCTTGTTGTAATACTTATAATGAATATTATCCTTACTGTATTCGTATGTTCTTAATAATCCCAAAGAGGCCCAGCTTTCAACGCCTTTCACAAACTCACCATTTATACGGAAGTCGGTACCCATGGCGTAACCGTTAGTATTGTTGTTGGCAAAATACCGAACCCTTACGTTGTCGATCTCATAGGGGATCAAACTATTCAATTGCTTGTAATAACTTGCAACCACAAATTTGAACGGTCGGTTCCACATCGAAAAATTAAGGTCGCTGCTTATTACAATGTGTATAGATTGCTGCGCTTTTACATTGGTATGTACAACCCCTGATATATCGCGTAACTCTCTATAAAAAGGCGGCTGATAGTAATATCCTCCCGAAAGTTTAAATAAAAAATCTCTTTTCCAATTTGGTTTATATGCGAGCGTAGCGCGGGGTGAAGTAATGAATTGACCGTTCACTGTCCAGTAATTTCCCCTTATACCGGCGGTCAAGGTGAGAGTAGAGGAGTCTTTCAAGGTTTTGTTATAAATGTATTCCATATAAGCCATGCTTCTAAAACTCTGCAAATTGGTTTTTGTTTTATAAACATCCGTTAAATTAATATCGGTGGCGCTATAAGGATTGATATACCCTGCCGAATCAACCATGCGCCATTCACTCAATTTATCTTGTATGCTTTCGTGTTGCCCGCGAATACCCCATAACAGTTTGCGTTTCTTATTAAAATACTTTTCTCCTTTGTGTTCAACATTAAATACCTGAGCGGTTAAACTGTTGCGACCATTATTCAAATAAGTTCCAACACCACGGTTAAATGCTACTTGTCCGAAATTTTGTTTGCTAAGATCCGCTTCTAACTGATCGATGTAGTACTGTCCCTGCACGGTATAGATCTCCTGCTCACTGGTGCTGTAACCCGAAGTAATGAATTTTAGTTTGGTGGTGCTATTAGGTTTATAGGTAGTAGAAACACCGGTCATAATGGTATTGTACTGCATCACTTCCTGTCCGTCAAAATAAACTTTAAATTGCACAGCGTTGTTCACCGTTCCAAAAGTGGTTTCGCGATTAGTAGGTACCACCAGGTATTTGTTATTGGCTATATTACTTAATACCTCGACTGTTAGTTTAGGATTTACATTAAAGGTGATAAAGGATTGAAAATCGTAAAAGCGCGGTTTGTATTCGCCTTTCGTATCAATTTGTTTCAATAAATAGGTTTGGTTCTTGTAACGCGATCCAACCGACCACGACACTAAACGGTTCTTACTAACGCCTTCCAAATGTAAGGCACCTCCTAATAAACTACCAGCCACCGATCCGGCAAATTTTGTGGGCTTTTTGTAAGTGATATCTAGTACCGACGACATTTTATCGCCATACTTAGCTTCAAAACCACCGGCCGAAAAATTAATATTGCTTACCATATCGGGATTCGCAAAACTTAAACCTTCCTGCTGTCCACTCCGAACAAGAAAGGGACGGTACACTTCAATATCGTTAACGTATATCAGGTTTTCATCAAAATTTCCGCCGCGCACCGAGTAAGAACTGCTTAATTCGTTATTGCTCGAAACGCCCATTTGAGTTTTTATGAGATCCTCGAGATTACCGCCTGCTGTGGGCAGCTGATAAAAAAGTTTAGGATCAATCGAGGTCATTTCCACCGTACGATTTTTCTCACCAACCACATTAACCCCTTCAATGTCGTTCTTAAAAATCAGGGTAGGGGAGAAGGAAAATTTTTCGCCTTCTTTTAGCGTTACTTTCTTTTCGGTTTGCTTAAAGCTGATGTTATAAAAAGCTATAGTTATGGGTTTGTTGGCGGGTACTTCGAGCGTATAAGTTCCTTTGCTATTAGTGATAGTGGCCCGTTGCGCCTCTTCTAAAACCGCTATTTGTACGTTTTCTACCGGTTCGCCATCAATACCCTTTACGGTACCCGAAACTATTGCGGTTTGGGCGGTAGTCAGGAGCGGAAATCCCCAAAAAAGAACCCATAAACAGCTATTTAACTTAAGAAGCCTCACCTTATACTAAGAGATAACGAAAATACGCAGTAAATATTATTATTTCTAGGCTTTTATATAGTCGAAATCAAATAAATCTTTTATAAATTTAGGCATCTAAAATAACAGCAATATGAACACAAAGCCTAAAAAGAGCTTATTTAAGCGAATATTAAAGTGGACAGGTATAACCTTCTTATTACTAATCATTTTTATAGTTGCGGCGCCATTTATCTTTAAGGATAAGATCGTGCAATTGGTAAAAGATGAGGCTAACAAGAACCTTAACGCTAAAGTAGACTTTGGCGAGTTTGATCTTACTTTAATGAGCTCTTTTCCTGATTTCAAATTTGTGATCAAAAATGTGCTGGTAGTGGGTGTAGATAATTTTAAAGATGATACGCTGGCAAACATCAATCAGCTGAGTTTAAATCTAAATTTAAAGAGTGTTATTAGCGGCGATAAGTACCAGGTTAATTCACTAATAATTGATAAAGCGCGGATCTTAGGAAAAGTGCTGGCCGACGGTAAAGCCAATTGGGATATTGCAAAACCAAGCGCGGATACCACCAAGGAAGCGCCTTCGGAGCCAACTAAATTTGCTTTAAAGTTAAAACAGTTAAAAATAAGCGACGCTTACATTGTTTATGACGATGCTCAAGCCGGAATGTATGGTAAACTGGAAGGTTTCAATTATGAACTTAACGGCGATTTTACACAGGATGTTTTTGTAATGAGTAACCTTTTGGAAATTGCAAAAACCACATTTAAAATGGGGCCTGTAAGTTATTTATCCAATGTAAACACCAAACTCAAGGCCGATCTGGATATGGATATGCCTAACATGAAATTCGTTTTCAAAGAAAATTTATTAAGCCTTAACGATCTGTCGTTTGGTTTAGATGGGTTTGTTTCTATGCCCGATACCAATATCAACATGGATATTAAATTCAAAGCTAAAGAAACCGAATTCAAATCCATTTTATCTTTAATACCAAGCGTTTTCACAAAAGAATTTGCCTCAGTAAAAACGGCGGGTAAGCTCGCGTTAAGCGGATTTGCCAAA
>JBGASH010000242.1:0-4216 GCA_044229775.1 Bacteroidia bacterium | reverse complement strand
AGGAATCTCCGGCCACTACGGCACCTCCGGCTGAAGCGGTCAGACACCAAAACTCAATTGTTGTTGCGATGTTGTTATTCCAAACAATTGCGCCGGCAGGTGAAATGCGAGTAATAACAGGTACAAGGTTTCCACCGTTATGTCCGGATGTTACATAAGAATTTCCTGCAGCATCAGTAGCCAGATCACCCGGACGTTGTCCGTTGTTGGGAGTATTGGTTGTCCAGATCAAAGCACCGGTGGCGCCATTGAATTTTTTTACCTGATACGGATTTAATCCTCCGTGAACATAAACATCCAGGTTAGCATCTTTCTCAATATCATAAGCAATGTTTTGAGAAGCTAGAGCAGGAGAAACGCTCCACGGATCGATGGTCACTTCGCGATTGGAATTATAATTCCCTAATTTAAAAGAAACAGTTTTTCCGGAAACTAAGAATGATGAGGTGATAGGCGATTTATCATCGGTATAAAAAGTAACAGGAGCATGATCGATGATGTCGCCAAGTTCAGTTTGAATATGCAGATCGCCGCCATTCAAAGAGATGTCCGGCGTTTCGCTGTATTCCATTTGTACCTGAGAAATATCGGCACCGGCTTTCATCAACAATTCATATTTAATTCCTTCAACAGGATGGAAAGAAAAATGAATGTCGATACCGGGATAAAGTCCTTTGTACATGATGTGGCGATAACCTTTAACGTTATTGATATCGTTAATAGGATCATTACCCATCGAAAAATTATAATAGTGTGCTGTTTCATCCCAGGAAATAATTTGCGCATTGGAGTTGGCGTTTTTCCATTTCATGTGAACGGTGCTGACATCCATTTCAGAAACTTCCATTTCCTCTTCTTCCAGGTCGACATCTAAGGGAGCAAATCCTTTTGGTTTTTCCTGAGCCCAAGTGCTCTCGCTCTTTTTAAAAGTGGTGAAACGCCAGGTTAGTCCGCTAGGTGAGAAGAATATTTTTTCACCGGGTTCATCAACCGCGTATTTAATATTGTCATTATCTAAAAGTAGGATTGACCGTTATATTGTCCTTCGTTCTTTACAAAGGTATTGTCTTTAAAAGGATTTTTTCCCCACGGATTACCCGCATGAATAAAAGTGCTGAAAGAAAAAAGGAAAACAATGCAAAAAATTTTTGCAAAGTTAAGGTGGGGTCTATGTGTAATTATACGCACGTGGGAAATGCTAAGTAAAGGTATAATAAAAAATGAGAAAAGCAAGGGGTTTGGTATATAAATTTTGAGGCTGAGTTTTTAACAAAGCCTGGCTAACAGGACTCACCCCTTTCTTGACTCTGCTTGCAGAGTCAATTCATTCCCCTCTCTACAGGTAGAGAGGGGCTGGGGGTGAGTCAAAAAACAAGAGGCAGCACTTTCGCACTGCCTCCTTTCCTATTTACCCACATAAAACCTTGCATGAAAAAAAAGATAAGTTAAACTACCCTAGGGTTTTATGCAGAGCCAAATTATGGAATTTTGTTTCGGACCAAATTAAAATCCCATTAAAAAAAACTTGAATGCCTTTACATTTTAATGTCATTTTAATTTAAGACGCTGAAATTTGGAATAGTATTGCATAAATGCTGAACCTGTTTTTTCCTTTGGTTGTTTTTGCATTTTTGGTCGGGTATCTTTTCTTTTCGCTTTACAAGACCAATAAAAGCAAGCGTTTACTCTGCGAAATGCAAGGTTATAACGAGCTCAATAGGCAAGTACAGTTTAATTTCTATTTCTCGTTATTCTTGTTAGGTGCAGCATTTGTAATAGCTTTTGTATTCACTTTTTTTCCTAAACTCTATGCCTCAGTTAGTTTTCAAATGATGGATAATGCTTTTGTAAATAATGCTGGCATGGTGATGATCAAGAACTCCTTTGTTATATTAGTGGTAACAGGTTTTCAGGCTTCCGTAATTATGGGTTCCGATAATTTTACAGACTCACTTAGACTAAGTTATAAAATTGAGGCTCTAATGTTCTTTACTATTTTACTTTTAAGTACAGGGGTGTTCTTATTCGTTTCTAACATAGGTAGTTTGGTTATTTTTATTTTTTCGGCAGGTTTGTTCATTAGGTCTATTCTAGTTTATAGAAAGTATTGAAATTAATACTGAGGCCCCTTCATTTGTTCAATTTTAATGCCGTTTTAATCTCGCCCGCGGCTAATTTTAATATAATTGAAGTACCTATTTATTACAATGGCCGAAGAAATTACAGAAGCAAAAGTATTGCCTGAAGAAAAACCCGCGCGCAAAAAGGATGAGCATCACGGGCATCACGAAGAACCTTTTCATTGGGGCACCTGGATAAAAGATACCATTTCGGTATTTATTGGTATTGCATTTGCAACCGTCGGGTTGGAATTTTTTATTGTACCCAATCATTTGTTAGACGGAGGTGTAACGGGTATATCGCTTTTACTGTCCTTTATCACTAAAATGGACGTTTCCATTTTCATTTTTGCCATCAATATTCCCTTTATTGCAATGGGTTACAAACAAGTTGGAAAACTATTTGCTTTAAAGACCTTTTTGGCGATCATGACACTTTCTATTGTTTTATTTGTGTTGCACTCTTTTCATCCGGCTGCCATTACTAAAGAACCTATTTTAATTGCAGTGTTTGGTGGTATTTGTTTAGGGGCAGGTATTGGCTTTGCAATGCGTGGAGGTTGTGTTATTGACGGAACGGAAGTGCTGGCTTTATTCTTAACGCGCAAGACCAGTATGCAGGTGGGAGAGATCATTTTGATCATTAATGTTTTGATATTTGGAGTTGCTGCGGCACTGCAAGGTATTGAAACAGCCTTGTATTCTATCTTAACCTTTATGGCCGCCTCGAAAACGGTTGATTTCCTGACCAATGGTATTGAAGAATATACCGGAGTAATGATCATCAGTGAAGAAAGCGACAAAATAAGAAAGCGTATCATTATTCAATTAGGAAGAGGGGTTACAATTTACAGTGGAAAGCGTGGTTTATTAGGTAAGAAAGCTCAAGCGAGCGGAATGAACAATCGTGATATTATTTATACCGTTGTAACAAAATTGGAATTAACTAAAGTGCGCGCTATTGTAGACGAGATCGATAAAACCAGTTTCATGACCACTCACAGTATCAGCAGTGTAAAAGGAGGAATGATAAAAGCCAGAAAATTGCACTAATCGGGATCGAATAAACGTAATTTAATACTCACTTCAGTGAACTCGTTTATTTTTGATGAGATATTTAGTTTACCCTTGTGTAAAGCAATTATTTTGGAAGTAAGTGACAAACCCAAACCGTGACCCTGAAAAGTTTTGGCATTGGCGCCTCTATAAAAAGGCTGATCTATTTTTTGAATATCCTCTTCACTAATTCCAATTCCTTTATCTCTGAAAGAAATATAAACTTCATCTCGCATTGGTTTGAATAAAACACTTACTTTTTTATCGCGAGAGAATTTGCAGGCATTGTCCATAATGTTGATCAAAGCACTTCTCAATAAATGTTCGCTGCCCATTACCAATAACTTTCCTTCATCATCCGGAAACTCGATCACTTCAATGTTAACTGTATAATTTGGATTACGTTTCAATAATTCGTTTCGGGTTTGCCAAAGTAATTCGTCAATTCTAACCTTCTGCATTTTTAAGCGCGAAAGGTCCATGTCGGCCTGAGCCAATTCTAATAGGCCATTGGTCAAGCGATTCACACTTTTAATATCCTCTAAAATCGAATGCAGAACGGCTTTGTATTCGTCAGGCTCTCGCTGATTCATTAACGCTACTTCTAACTGACCGGTAATGGCAGTTAAAGGCGTTCTTAATTCGTGGGAGGAGTTAGAAACGAAACTTTTTTGCAACTCGAAAGAATTTTGAATTCGTTCCAACATCCTATTAAAAGTAATAGCCAATTGTCCTATCTCATCTTTACCATTTCCTTCGTTCACACGTACCGTTAAATTGGCTGCCGATGTTTTTTCAACTTGTTCAACCACGCCGGATATAGGACTAAGGGCTTGCCCCGAATAGATCCATCCCGCCAACATGGTAACGATAACGCACATTATTAATCCGAAAATTAAAATGATGCCTAAGTTTCTCAATTTACTTAATCCATCCTTATCAAAAGCAGAAACAATTACTACGTAGAATTTATTTTTGTAAGGATATAAAATGGCTAAGGCTTCATTATTGCCATCGATGTATTTAATTTCCTTCTCCAC
>JBGASH010000241.1:0-4183 GCA_044229775.1 Bacteroidia bacterium | reverse complement strand
CGGATTTTTTCATGGCGGCACCAATGGCACCATGAATTTTGACTCCTTCTCGAAACTGGCAGGCTTTGATATCTATTACGGCCGATCAGAATTTAATAACGATGATGAGTACGATGGACAATGGGGCATCTGGGACGAACCTTTTCTAAAAAAATCGGTCTCTGTCATTTCCGGATTAAAAGAACCTTTTTTCTCAACCATTTTTACTTTAAGTTCACACAACCCATATAAAGTTCCGGCTAAATATAAAGGGAAGTTTCCAAAAGGTAAATTAGAGGTAATTGAGTCTATTGGCTACGCCGATCACGCCTTAAAACAATTCTTTGCCGATGCCTCCAAACAAACATGGTTCAACAATACCTTATTTGTTATTACACCCGATCATACCTTTGGCTCTGACGATCCGTTTTACGCCAATCCTATTGGACAATATTCTATTCCAATTATGATCTTTAAAAGTGATCTGGCGCCTGCTAAAATAGATAAGACCGTTCAGCAAATTGACATTTTACCATCGGTGTTAGATTACATCAATTATGACCAACCGTATTATTCGTTCGGACAAAGCATGTTCACCCAAAAAATTCAACCGGCAATTTATTATAGAGGCCCCGATTTTTGCTGCGTACAGGATAGCTTCGTGTATATGATAAGTAAATATGAAATTGTTGAGAAATACAATTTCAAAAAAGACAGTACTTTACAAAAGAATATATACGACAAAATAACTGACTCGGAAATTTCAAAA
This sequence comes from Bacteroidia bacterium, assembly GCA_044229775.1. GTDB lineage: Bacteria > Bacteroidota > Bacteroidia > B-17B0 > Aurantibacillaceae > JAHEYG01. The sequence goes on along the minus strand of JBGASH010000241.1, from coordinate 3,435 downwards.
TTTTGCAAATCCTATATTCAGCGTTACACCAATGATGTTATCGCTAATAAAACACACATCGAAAAACAGCATTGATCACAGATCAGATAACAATTTAAGGAAGGCTTCTTTTTTACGGGAGGCTAAAGGGATCTCTGATTTATCGCTCATCACTACCACGCCACCGTCTGTTTTTATATAGGTCTCAAAAAAATCGATATTAATAAGATGGGATTGGTGCACTCTGAAAAAACCGAACGGCTGCAGCATTTCATCGTATTCCTTCAAAATTTTTGTGACAAGTATTTTCCTTCCGTCGTTTAAAACAAATTTTGTGTAATTTCCATCCGACTCGCAACGAATAATATCCTTCACGTTAACGGCATTGATCTGATCGCTACTTTTCAAGATCAATTTCTTTGTATCTTTTGTTTTATTTTGAAGATTGTTATTAAGGATCTTGATGTTCATTCCAATATCGTTTTGCTCCAATGTTTCCTGCGCCCTTTTTATAGCTGTGGTAAGATCATTAGCATCCAGTGGTTTTAAAATATAATCCAAAGCGCTGAATTTAAAAGCTTGTAAAGCAAACTCCTGATGAGCAGTAATAAAAATAACTTTAAAATTTATTTGACCAAGACTTGAAAGCAGATCAAAGCCTGTACCATCGGGCATTTGTACATCCAACAGCACTATATCCGGTTTGTGTTTTTGAATGGCCTCAAGCCCGCTTTTAACGCTGTCGCCAAAACTCACAACTTCCACATTTTTACTGGTTGCCAGTAAAGTATTTTCAATCACTTCACGTGAATTAAGTTCATCATCAATAATTACAACTTTCAACATACTATTTTTAGTTTATAATTCGGGCATACGAAGGATCACCTCTGTTCCGGTCGAACTTCCATCGCTACTTTTAAGATCTTTTACCTCAATGGAAAATCTTTTCTTAGTTTTTCTATTCAATAAATTCAATCTTTCTTCCGTGATAGTAGTAGACAAAGACTTATGCAACGCCTCCATCGAATCTTTAATTACTCCTGCCCTTTCTCTTCCAATACCATTATCACGAATAACCAATTCGATCAGTTCTTGTTTTTGAATAAAATCTATCGTTATGTTTCCCTTCCCGTTTTGTTTATTCATTATACCGTGTTCTATAGCGTTTTCTATAATAGGTTGTGATAACATGGGCGGGATAAGGATCGATTCCTGATCGATCTGTGGATCTACCTTAATTGTAAAGTCAAATTTATCGGGAAATCTTAGTTGTTGTAATTCGAGGTAGTATTTTATGAGTTCTATTTCTTTTTCAATAGTTATAGATTCTTTACGCGAATTTTCAAGTATCATGCGCATTAATTTAGCAAAATTTGAAATGTAACCCGCCACTTCCGAAGGTTCGTGTTTATAAACGTAATTTTGGATCGCAATTAATGAATTGAAGATGAAATGTGGATTCATCTGAGCTTTTAATGCACTGAGTTCGGCCATTTGCGCCTGTATGAGCAGATCGCGTTTTTCTTTTTCTTTATTAGCCTTTAGACGGTAAAAAATAAAGAATACTAACAAAACAAAAAATAAAAAAAATGCGCCGAAAATAAACAAATAAAAATTTCGTTTTTGTTCGTAAAGTGCCTTAGCTTTTTCTTTTTCATTGTTGATCTGTAAACTAGTTTTCTTGGCCTCATAGTCGGCGCGTAATTCCTGCACTTCCAGATTTTTCTCCGAATTAAATTTTGCATCCTGATCGTACCATTTTTCCAGGTAACTTAAAGCAAGATCAGTTTTGCCCATGTTTTTGTATATCCGGTAATAGTTATAAAAGAAATTTCGTTGATCTTTAGACATCAATGATCTGTCTGTCTTTTTTATTTCGTCCATCCTTCTTTGATACACCAAAGCCGAATCGTATTGTTTTAGGTCAAGGTAGTCCTGACCAATATTACTACAAGCCACAAGAATATTGGCACTATCGCCAACCATTATAGAATAATTTAGCGCTTTTTTAGAATGCAGGATGGCATTTTCAAAATCATTTATGGTATTAAACACTTTTGAATAGGCGCTTTCAAAAAAAGAAGCCAGGTAATGATTATTTCTATTTAAATATTTCTCCGCATCCTTTACGATCGAAAGTATGGTGTCCGAATACGCCTTTGGGTTTTTCTCGGATAGGCGCATGTAATTATCGGCCAGCACATCGCAATATCTGATGATAGCGGATGAATCATTCTTTGATTTTGCAATTTCACTGGCCTTTTTAATGTATTGATTGGCGATAGCGATCTTACCAATACGTTTATGACTTTCGGCTAAATAAAAACAAGCGGTTTTTTGGGTGCCCAATAACTTGGCTTTTATACCCTCGAGTTCCATTTTCAAAAAATATTTTATGGCCTCGTTAAAGTCGCCTTCCCTATAATACCCATTACCCATGCCGTAATAATATCCCGTTCTAACCTTAGGGTCGGGCGATTGATCTATCACCTCAGCTACCCTATCAAAATATTTTCGGCCTTCGTTAAATGAAATACTGTCGCTGAACACCAAACCTTCAATTACGCTACATCCTATCCAGTCTTCTACACTTAAAGGTCTGGTAGTATCGTAAACCGTTAAGGCACCCCTTAATTTATCCTTAAAATAAAAGTCATAGGCTTTATCGTATTGCGTTTTAACTTTTTTATCCTGGCCAATACCCGAAAAGCAGAAAATCAATAAAACAAACAGGTATTTATAAGATCTGGACAATAGTATGAATTTAACTGGTTAAATATACAATTATTTAATTGGATTCATTAGAGCGAGAAAATTGAGCTAATAAAAAAAGCCCCTCACTGTGGTAAGGGGCCTTAAGAAATGAAATTTTTCGAAAATTATTCGGTGCTAATAACTTTTCGGGTTGATGTTACACCGTTTACGATGGTTTTCAAAATATAAATACCGTTGGCTTCAACACTCACATTGTAATTATATTCTCCAGCATTAATGCTTCTATTTTCAAGCGTTTTAATTTCCTGACCAAGAGCATTAAATAAAACAATTTGAACGTTCGCGTTGTTATTTAATTGGATAGTTAATGTGGTTTGTTTATTAAATGGATTAGGATAAACATTGAAGTCAGCTGTGTTGTTTGTTAATTGCTGAACACCTCCACAAATTGTAACACTTTGGGTGAACATTGCAGCTCCCTGACAGCCTGAGTTACTGCTACCAACAACCGTATAACTTGTAGTAATAGTAGGACTGATAACTGTAACGCCACCAGTTGCTCCTGTATTCCAGGTGAAGGTGGTAGCACCGTTAGCCGTTAAGGTAGCGCTTCCGGGTGTACAAAGCATAGTAGTTGAACTTACTGCGGTAACTGTTGGAGAAGTATTAATTAAAACCGACGTATTACCTCCAGCTTGATTAGGAACAACAATATCCGTTTTACCATCACCATTAAAATCG
>JBGASH010000012.1:0-31770 GCA_044229775.1 Bacteroidia bacterium | reverse complement strand
ATTCAATCCTGTAAACACCGAAGTTGTTTTGCTTTTCGAAACGTATCCTATATGCAGATCTTTAAGTTGTATCATGCTGTAGGTTTTGATCGGAATAATAAATAAATAACAACCGGCGATCCCATAATTGTGGTTACCGTGTTTATTGGTAACGCAAAACTATTGCCTACTAGCTGGCAAACGGTATCGCATAATAATAAAGTGATGGCGCCAAACAACAAACAATACACCATTTGATGCAGTTGATGTGAGGTTTTAAATAATAAACGACAAGCTATAGGAACGGATAATCCTACAAAGGCTATTGGTCCGCAAAAAGCCGTAATTACCCCAATTAGTATAGCTGTAATAATTATAATAGCTACACGAAGTTTATTGACATTAATGCCTAAGTTTTGCGCGTAAGCGTCGTTCAATAGAACGGCATTAAGCGGTTTTGCAAAAAACAACGTAATTATGAATAGCAAAAGGCACAGAGGAGCAATTATCAAAACATCTTTACCGGTTGTGTTGCTTACCGAACCCATCCCCCAAACAATAAATGTTTTTAAACTTTCGGCACTCGCTAAGAACTCAACCAGACTTTGCAAAGCGCCAAAGATCTGCGATAACATTATTCCTACCAACAGAACGGTAACATTACTTTTGGTTCGTTGCGACACAAACAAAATTAAAAAAGTTACCAGCAAAGCGCCGGCGATTGAAGTTAAAGAAATAAGCGATTTACCAAAAAAATAATTTCCCGAAAACCCTGAAGTATTAACCATAATGATGGCAATTGCTACACACAAACTGGCACCGCTGCTTACGCCTAAAACATAAGGCCCTGCTAAAGGATTACGAAATAAATTTTGCATTAAGGCGCCACATAATGCGAGAGCCGCTCCCGCGAACAAAGCGGTAAATGCTTTTGGTAAACGTATATCGTAAAAAATGATAGAGGTATTGGGATCATTAAGATCGGAAAAGGAAAGTTTAACAGACCCCAAAAATAAATTAGCGGTAAAAACAAGAGCTGTTAGCAACAACAGAACAAGAACATGTATGGTGAATTTACTTTTCAAACCGAAATAAAATTACGATAATTGGGGAGATTGCCAAAATACCAAATAAAAAAGGCAAGCCTTAAGCCTGCCTTCATTCTCACTTTAAAAAGCTTTATTTTTTAGCTTTCTTCGTTTTTTTCGGTGCTGCCTTAGCAGTAGATTTTGCTGCCGATTTCTTTTTTCTAGGACGTAATCTTCCGAATGTTCCTATATGAATCTTTCCGCGTTTTGATCGTTTATCGCCTTTTCCCATAATTTGTGTTTTTAATTTGATGTAAAAATAAAAGCAATAGCTCAAATAAACAAATATATTTTCACTAGCAAAACCAATGACTATCTTAAAATTCAAATGCTTCATCATAGCCTGTAACACCTACAGGCATTCTTATCTTTGGTATAACCAAATTTATTTCGTACCTTACAGGTGCTTCTTTTGAAGATCATATCTCGACCTGCTCGCAAAAACAATTGCAATTCGGAATATCTCACATTTTCTTAACAAGGCTCACATTGAACGGCATATTGTTTATTTAACAAACAATGTGTAAGGTATTACGCTTTTCACCGTTATTAAAAACAAAATAACACACATGCGCCAACTAAAAATAACCAAATCCATAACCAACCGTGAAAGCGCTTCACTTGATAAATACCTTTCCGATATTTCAAGGCTGGAAATGATCTCCGTTGAAGAAGAAACCATTTTAGCTCAAAAGATCCATACGGGCGATGTGGCCGCTTTAAACCGCTTAGAGACGGCCAAGAAGCGGATTGTGGTGTCGGTAGCCAAACAATTTCAAAATCACGGACTCAGTTTACCTGATCTTATCAACGAAGGTAATCTGGGTCTTATAAAAGCGGCGGGTCGTTTTGACGAAACGCGTGGTTTTAAATTTATTTCCTACGCCGTTTGGTGGATCCGCCAGTCTATTATGCAGGCCATTGCCGAACAATCGCGTATTGTACGACTACCGCTCAATAAAATAAACGCGTTAAATAAGATAAGAAAAACCTTAATGGTACTTGAACAGAAACTTGAACGTGAGGCCAGTCCGGTAGAAATTGCCGAGATCCTCGACCTGTCGGAAGACGAAGTACGGGGAACGTTAAGTGTTTCTAACAGGCACGTTTCTACAGATGCTAATTTTGCGAATAATGATGAAATGAATTTAATGGATGTTCTATTTGATCCTTCTAACCCGCAACCCGATAATGTATTGATGGCCGACTCTTTAAATACCGAGATAGGAAGAGCTCTATCTACCCTCACCAAAAAAGAAAGCGAGATCTTAGGTTTGTTCTATGGCATTGGTAACACGCACACATTTAGTTTAGAGGAAATAGGAGAAAGATACGGGATCACGCGCGAGAGGGTAAGACAGATAAAGGAAAAAGCCATTCGCAGGTTAAGAAGCAACAGCAAATCAAAAATTTTAAAAACGTACCTAGGTTAATTAATAATAAGCTATGACAGGAATTAAACTTAATTTTAACGATAACACAAAGACCGATTTTTTCGCGGTACTCCGTAAGCGGGTTGATACCTATTTTAAAGAAAAAAATCTTTCACGCCATTACAACAGAAAAATGGTAATTAAAACACTTGTTTTGTTGTCAGGATACATTTTACCATTTGTGATCCTTGTTACATTTAAACCATCGTTTGGCATTAGCCTTGCTATTTGGTCGGTTATAGGTTTAAGTATGGCCGGTGTTGGGATGAGCGTGATGCACGACGCCAACCACGGGGCTTATTCGGCCAACAAAAAAGTAAATTACTGGATGGGATGTACCATCGATCTTTTAGGGGCCTCGGGTTTCAACTGGCGATTACAACATAATTTTTTGCATCACACCTATACCAATATTATTCATGTTGATGATGACATTGAGGACAAATTGATCATGCGATTTTCTCCTCATACCGAAGTAAAATGGTATCACAAACTTCAATTCATTTATGCGTTTTTACTTTATGGTGTACTAACTATGTATTGGATATTCTTAAAAGATTATATTCAGTTCATTCAATACATAAAAAAAGGCGTGAACAAGAACACCAAATCACAAAACGCCAAAGTGCTTTCTAAGATCCTGTTAAGTAAACTCATTTACTTCTCAATTATATTGGGCATTCCCATTTTTTTGGTTCATATTCCGGTTTGGCAGGTATTGACCGGTTATTTCTTAATGCATTTTATTGCAGGGGTTATTTTAACAGTAGTGTTTCAGTTAGCGCATACAGTTGAAGGCACTTCTTATCCGTTGGCCGATAAAAACAAAACTATTGAGAATAACTGGGCCATTCATCAGATGAATACAACGGTTAACTTTTCGCCTAAAAGTAAGATCCTTTCTTGGTATGTTGGTGGACTTAATTTTCAGGTAGAACATCATTTATTTCCGGGGATCTGTCACGTACATTATCCGCAAATTGCCGAAATAGTAAAATCAACGGCTCAAGAATACGGTGTACCCTATCTCGAAAATCGTACCTTTAAAAAAGCGCTTCGGTCACATATAAATGCGCTAAAAGACTTCGGAAAATTTCCCACGCTTAATAATGCCATTTCATAGGTCTGATTTTGCGCCATTAAAGTTTATTAGGTCAGATCAAACATTCTTCGTATATTTGCGTACTTCTTTAGAAGATTGTATCTCAATCTGAATTCCAACTCAAATTAATTTTACATTTTTCTTAGCAAGATAACACCGGCATAAGCTGTAATTTTTACAGTCGCCGAACATTTAATTATTAAAACAGAAATGACATTTTCAGAATTAAAACTTATCAAACCGCTTATATTAGCACTCGATAAACAAGGGTATACCCAACCCACTCCCATCCAGGAGCAATCTATTCCACACATATTAGAAGGAAGAGATATTTTTGGATGCGCACAAACAGGTACTGGTAAAACAGCAGCGTTTGCTTTACCCATTTTACAACAATTAGACGCAAAAAAACAAGCTAATACCCCACGCGTAATTAAAGCATTAATACTTGCTCCAACGCGCGAGTTGGCATTACAAATAAGCGATAGCTTTTTAGCTTATGGCAGAAATCTTGGTTTATCTCATACCACCGTATTTGGCGGCGTATCGCAATTAGCACAAACCAAAGCATTAAGAAGCGGGGTTGATATTTTAGTGGCAACACCCGGACGATTATTAGACCTAATGCAACAAGGATATATAAAACTAAATAACATTGAACATTTTGTTTTAGATGAGGCCGACCGCATGTTGGATATGGGCTTTATTAACGATATGAAAAAAGTAATTGCCAAATTACCGGCAAAACGTCAAACGTTATTTTTCTCAGCTACCGCGTCACCCGATATTATGAAACTGGCTAACACTATTCTTCGTAATCCGGTAAGTGTTGCAGTAACTCCTGTATCTTCTACAGCTTCGTTAGTACAACAATCAGTGTTTTATGTGAAACGTGAGAACAAACGTTTATTATTAAAGCATGTTTTAAAAAATGCTACCATTCAAAACGCCTTAGTGTTTACCCGTACCAAACGTGGTGCCGATAAAGTAGCTAAAGAATTAAATAGTAATGGCATTAAAGCGGAAGCTATTCATGGTAATAAATCGCAAGGTGCCCGTGAAAGAGCTTTAAAAGGGTTTAAGAACAGAACCATTCGTGTTTTAGTTGCGACCGATATCGCCTCAAGAGGTATCGATGTAGACAAACTTTCGCATGTTATTAATTTTGAGATCCCGGAACAAGCCGAAACATACGTTCACCGTATTGGAAGAACCGGCAGAGCGGGCGCATCAGGCATTGCCCTGTCGTTTTGCTCGGATGAAGAAAAATCTTATTTAAAAGACATAAACAAATTGATTAAGAAGAATATTGAGGTAACAACTCATCCTTTTTCTTAAGCGATAAACAAATAAACAATAAATAATAACCCGCTCTCCTATAAAGAGAGCAAAAAAACAAAACAAAATGAAAAACGGAGTAGTAAAATTTTTTAACGAAGCAAAAGGCTTTGGATTTATTAAAGAAGAAAACGGACAAGAGATATTTGTTCACGTAACTGGACTAAAAGAAGAGATTCGTGAAAATGACAATGTTGTATTTGATGTTGAAGAAGGCAAAAAGGGCTTGAACGCCATTAACGTAAAGTTAGCTTAATACTTTCTTTTTAATAAAAAGGACCCTGCCCGGAAAACCGGTGCGGGGTTTTTTGTTTATTGTGGCCTACCCTGCGTAGGGTATATTACCGTTATTTTTGGTTTTTAAGGTAGTTTACCGTTTTTATTGCCTACCCTTGTAGCAATTATACGTTCAATTAAACCTTAAAAAATCATTATGAAAAAGATCATCATTTTATTAGCACTTTTTTCCTTGAACAATTTTGGAAAAGCACAAGACAGGAACACGCCCGTTTTCTCAAACCTCGATAGTTTAAATGCCTGGGGGCCATGGGAAAAAAAGACCTACAAAGGAAATAAAGGTGAAGATATTACCATTAGCTTTCGTTTCAAAGTGAGATCAAAATTTGTAATGGCCTGTTTGTATACCATTGAAGTAAGAAACGATTCGGAAACCGATTTTAAAGCGCATTTCAGGGCCGGAAACTACGGCACCAATTATTACAACGGAGAAATTGGCATGGTACGCGAAAAAATAAAATTAAAACCGAAAGAAAGTAAAGAGATCAATTACCGTTTACCGGTTAAGAACAACGATAAAAAAGACACCGACGATCAGGTTTGTAAAAAATGTAAGGAAAACGATCACGCTTACGATTTTGTTCAGTAAAACAATCTTTGCCGGCAGGAAGATCTTTTCTGCCGGTAATTATTTTAATTGGCGGTACTCTTAAGGGTTTTCAATTCCGAATCGGCCTGCGTTTCCTTTTCTTTAGCGCCTAAATGAAAGCGAACACCAAAGGTGATGCCGGCACTGCTGAATGGTAAATACTTTTTTAATACCTTTTCAGGAACATCATAATTTTGAGGTGTTCCAACCGCAAAAGTTTCGTTATAATCATTTACATACTGCTTTTGTTTTTCAAAGGTGGTCATTACCGGTAATTGATCGGTGCCATTATGGGTATAGGTAGTATATTTTGAGGTTTTTGGAGCCCAGCTTTGCATGATAAATCCTCCTTCGCCAAAAATACCAAAGAGGTGACTGAATTTATAGATAAATCCTATTCCACACGAAAATCCCAATGAGAGTCCGCCGCTGTATACTTGCGTTTTTACATCGCTATCTACCGTACCAAAATAATCATCTTCTACTTTTTCGGTTTGTGTGACTTTGCAGGCGGTACCAATCACGAAACCGTTTCGCATATAGGTATCAAACTTATCGGTACCAATTTGAAAACGCATTGAAGGAATGAACCTTAACATTTTTCCATACATGGTATTTACGTCGGTACTGGAACTGTTTGTGCCTATTGATTTGCGGGTACCTTCTATTTTTGACCCGTTCATATAATCAATGTTTAATTCGGCACCAATGTGTTTGGTGAACATATGACCTACTGTACCGGCCAAAGAAATTCCTTTTGCAAACGAACCACTGCCTTTTACATTTTCGTAAGTATAGGTACTGCCGGTGGTACTGGTGTTGGCCGTGTAATTGGCCGCCATATTATTTTGCGCGATGGCAAAACCATATCCGCTGCCAATGGTAAAGAACATGCCTTGCGAAAAGAGTTTAACCGACAACAACAGAAAAAGAATCGTTGTTACTTTATGCTTAGTTTTCATAAATTAGTTTTGTTACCAGACGCATTGTTCTCTTCCTCCTCATCTTGTTCGCTGGCATAATGATCCCACATTTCTTTTTTCAATTCATCTTTTTCTTCCGACTCATAAGATACGGTTGCCATTTCGGTATTCAGGTTTTTTTGTTTGTTCTTTTTACCAATATAAACCAGCGCTATGGCAACAAATAATGCCAGTGGCAAAATGATCTTTGAACTTGATGTTTCGGCCAAAGAAGCAGGAACGGCAGAATTATCCGGAGTTTTTAAGATCACCTGTCCTGGAGGAGAACTCGCAGGGCCCAGAAACTCGGGTTGGCTTATACTTTTTGAATTTTCACTTATAGTAATTACGCCACCCGAACTTAATTGAACGCTTGGTGTATTCTGCGATCTAATATCAATACTTAAAACCATAACTAAAAATAGAATTAACCTCATGGCAAATGTAAGTTTATTGGTTGTATAAGATCCGGTGCATTTAAAAGCCAAATTAAGATTTTTACGGGAGGAACGCAAATGGGTTTTATAAACATCAATCGCAGGTTTTTAGAAGGGGTTCCTCGTGAGCCTTGATTTCTTTTTTAGTAAGGCCGTTCTGCAAAGCCAGCTTATAATTATAACAGGCCTCTTTGCCTTTTCCTTTACGCGAATAGATCTTGTACAAATAATAATAAACCAAAGCGTAATTGGCATTAACCCTAAGCACATCACGAAAATAACGTATCGATTTATCGTACTCTCCCATCGCGTAATATACTTCTGCCATATTAAAATTGACATCATCCACATTTTTATTAATGGACATGGCCTTTTTCAAATTCATTTCGGCTTCTTCATACTTGCCCATTTCTTTATAAGCAAATCCCAAACGGTTATAATAACCGGCATCGGCCGAATCGAGGTGTATGGCTTTATTAAGATAAACCACAGCCTCGTCCAATTGATTTTGTTTAATATAGAGGCCCGCAAAATTATAGTAGGTATCAGGGTCCTCGTAATTTCGGTCCATTAACTTTAAAAAGTCGGCTTCCGCTTCATCTAAAGATCCAAGGTCGTTTAAAACAGTTGCTTTAAACGAAAGGGCATCGAGGTTTGAGGTATCGTTCCTAAAGGATCGATCAAAATAAAATAAAGCCGCCTTTAATTTACCTTCTTGCGCTCGTTTAAGTCCTTTATTCATGTCGCGCACGCTTCGCCGGCCGCTGTTGCATGAAAACAGCAGGAAAGTGAGCAGGATCAAATAAACAGTGACGAATTCTCAATTTGGCACAAATTTGTACCTAAATATAAGTATTAGAGGGAAAATGAAAAAAGCGATCTTTAGGCCTGTTTTTCCTTCTTTTCGAGAGGGTTAATTTTTATACCAACTTTGATAATAACCAACGATTGGATATTAAGTGTTTCCAGATAGTCTTGCTGATAGTCGGCAGAGTTCTAAGAATAAATTGGATCAGTTCCGGTTTTGATAACATAATATACTAATGATACGTGATATTATTCCTTAGGTTCTGTAATTTCGACAAATAGTAATCTAAAACAGATGAACGCGGTTTAGATTTTTTTGTTGTAAGATCCAAGATCTATCCTGCTAATAAAATAAACCCTAAACGTTAAATTGGGGGCATTATCTCTCTATCGTCATTACAAGTTGCATCACATCATTAAATAAGCGCTATTTTATCTCTCGCTTTTTTGAAGCCACAAAAGCATGAAATAACACTTTATCAGAAATCTCTTGCTCTGCAAAAACATGCTGTTCTGTAAGTTTATTTTTAAATTGCAAAATTCCTTTGCGGAATAAAGTCCGCTTTGGGCTTTAACATTAAAAGAGGATCCTTTGTTTATAGAGGCATTACCTTCCATCCCTTTTTTAGTGCAAAGAACAGTTGCTAAGAGCGTGGTTCCTGCGATAATTGCTAACGTTGCTTTCATGGTATTTGTTTTTAAGTTTCCTAAACAAATTTATGTTTGCATCATCCGCAGGCAAATGACCTGGCTCATCCTTTTAAAGATTTACCTCGAAAATTAGCAAATCCCTGACATCAATCATCCTTATTTACGCTCCACAACGGCCTTTATTTGTTTCATAAAAGCATCCATACCGCTTAAAGAGTGTTTTTGTTTTTCTTCATCAGCAAATCCTTGATTTATCCAGCTAAAAATGATCTTACCCGAACCAACGGGTTCAATTTTATAAGTGACAAGCGAATAGTTTTCCGGTTTATCCTCCAGGCCGCTAAAACCGCTCCAATAGGTATAACTGATCTGCTTATTCAAAACAAACTCTTTAATAATTCCTTTGTCTTTATACTTATGCCCTTCCCACTCTCCCGAAAAGTAATAGGATTTCCCACTTTCCAATCAGTAATGGTTTCTGTACCATACAAATATTCTTTTATTATGGCCGGGTCAGTTAACGCTTTCCACATTTGTTCGGGCGTGACGTTTATTTCAATAGTGCCTGTGGCAATTAAGTTGTGATTCATATAATGGTTTTATGTGGGAGCTAAATTAATGAAAGGAAAGGCAGATGGTTGCTACGAATTGTAGCAATTTGATATTTTTCTCTAAAAATTCACATGGTATACATCTGACTTATTTCGCTGGATATTAAATTTTTCGAAACCCCCGGCTTGCGGTATCATTTCCATTAGGTCAAACGACTTACAGTTTTTACTTAAAACCTTGAAAATGAGTGTGAAACCGCGATCACGTCGCGCCGATAACCATTGTGGCGCGAAAGAAATAGGTTGAAGTGGCTGCTGAAAGTCGGCGCGGCGGTCGCTACCGTGTTCAATTAAATAGGTACTTGCCCAAATGCGGTAAGCTTCACTGCCATCAACGTTACAGGCTACGCAATGGTTTGACGTTCTTCGCTCTCAAGCGTTTTTACTTCTATTAGTTCTTCGGTTTCGTCACGAACAGTAAAGGTGCCGGTCCCAATAACTATCAGGACCGGACAAATGGCATTACCAACCTATAAGACAGAATTTTAATTTCTTACTAGTGATTCTCTGACCTGTTTTCTGATATTATTGTAATAGTCTTCACGACATAAAAGTGATCAAGTCGTTTATCGAAAGAAATAATCGCTGACGAAAATCAACAACATCCTGGTCAATGAACTTTGCTTCAGAATAACTGAGGGGTTCGGCAACAGTACAATATAATTTATATTGAAGAACATTACTCATGTATTTTGAAGTTTAGTGTTTACGCTGATCAATTTGAAGACAACTTTTTTGATCTTCGCCAGCATACCATTCTCCTTCTACTAATGAAAATTTGAAACGACTCTGCTTCATTTATTATCATCGATTCTATTAGCCTATTATCACATAGTAAAGTCACAGTGTAAGTCGCACTACTTTTACTATGAGAGCCTTCCAATTCTCCTTCTATTACAAGGCATTGTTTTTTGCGGTTGTGTTTTTTACCTGGAGTTTTTCCGGGTGAAGAAAATACAGCATAGTTAATTAAGATCAACGTTGCAAGAAGGATGGCTTTAATGAGTGTACTTGTTTTCATGTTATTTGGTTTTTATAGGTTATTAATAATTTCTATAACAAAGGAACAAATACAATGGCGCCTGCAGAATAGGTATATAACTTTGTTTGTTTTGTAGTAGTTTATACTACAAGATCCTTAATGCTTGAAAATGAGGTTAGTTTAAAGCCTGATAATAATCTATTTGCTAATTTGAGGTAGAATTAGTTATGGTTGGCGAGGTGTTTCCCTATAAATGACTCTATTCTTTTATCGGTTTACGGTGCTGGAACACCGCCCATCAAAATCATAAAGGCCAGCAATAAGGGCAAGAGCAAATAAAAAATATTCCTAATATTTTAAATCCTAATCCATGATGTTTGGACGTGCCATTGCAGATCTTTATAACTGATCTGAAAACAAAAAAAAGAACAGCACCTGATAAAATGGCAAAAGGCCAAAAACCCGTATGCATTAAAAACGCAATGGTTATTAATACACCAAATATGGTAGTTAACATAAAACCAAAGAACTTAATAAAGGTGAATTTTTTTTCTTTATTTTCTTTTGGGAGAGTAGTTACATTATTTTGTGTTACGCTAGTTGAGTCGTTTAAATATTTTATCCACACTATTTCGGATCTATTCAAATCGTAAACCGAATTAGTTTCGTCAGCACAAAATCTGAATTTAAGTTTATCAGTATCTTCCTGAAGGATCTTGACAACAATTACTTTATTATTGGTCAGTAGGATGCTATCGCCACATGCTATGTCCTGTTTTGGATAAACACACCTGACATCCCTTTTTAAATTCTTCTGACCTACTTTCGCTCTTTTGTTATTAGGCTTCTTAATTTTATTATCAGGGTTCCCGCTTTGCTTACATGATATGCCTAAGGTGGCGGATTCTTTCACATTCACTTTTCCTCTCGGTAGTTTTATTGAATGACGAGGGGTCTTTTTATTTTGGCTGTTTAACTTTTCGTTATAATTCCCAGTAACATATTTTCTTTCCAAAAACAGATTCTTTTGGCATGATACCAATATAACTGAGATCAAAAGCAATATAACCCATCGTTTCATTGGTAGCTTATTCTTAAGAATGATTAAAGATACTTATAAGTTTTTAGTTGTTTTATAAGTTAGCTTCTAATAAAAATATACCTCCCTATTCGGATGGATATATAAAACAAAGGAATTATTAATGGTTCAGAACGGAAGTCCTTATCAGTGAGGAATGTTCGTTACCTCCCCCTTTAATTCCCCCTCGGTGAGGGGGACAAATCCATTTTTGAAATATCATTATCAATGAAGAAGAATGTCCCCCGCTGGCGGGGGTGGAACTCAGCGCTCTAAACTTTCAACGACCTCCATAATTTTTCTCTCCAGGAACAAATTCTCAATGAAGAAGAATGTCCCCCGCTGGCGGGGGTGCCCCGAGTATTCGGGGCGGGGGTGGAACTCAGCGCTCTAAACTCTCAACGACCTTCATGATTTTTCTCTCCAGGAACAAATTCTCAATGTAGAAGAATGTCCCCCGCTCGCGAGGAGGGTTTATGACCTCCCTACCATTCGTGGGTAAGGCTTTTGGGCTTTCCACCCTCGTCAGCCCTTGGCTGACACTCCCGCCAGCGGGAGACATTCCGTTTTTGAAATATCATTATCAATGAATAAAAATGTCCCCCGCTGGCGGGGGTGCCCCGAGTATTCGGGGCGGGGGTGGAATTACTCCTTCACAAACTTAGAATATGAATTAGAGGAATCAGGAAACTTTATTCTCAAAAAATAAGTTCCCTGCGAAAGGGAAGAAATATTTATTTCGTCTATATAAATAGTTTTTAATACCACCTGACCAAAACAATTTATGATCTCTAATTCTGATCTTCCCAAATCAGATTGATTGGAAGAAATAAATAATTTATTAGATGTTGGGTTTGGGTAAATAAAAATTTGATCTTCATTATTTGTTAAACTTTTTAAACCATCTGGTTGGCAAGCAAACGAAAGTTTTGCTAAAAAAACATTTTCTTGACCCACCGGATTGAAATTATTGGATCCTACAATAAAAGGTGATGTTTCAAAATCACTACAAACATATAGGTTGCAAAATTTATCAAGGCTTATTCCATTATTGTCATCTCCACCAGAATTTAATGCGGTGGCATTAATAAAATTTCCGTTTTTATCGTAACGTGCTATATACATTGGATCGACGGAACCACTTGGAACATTAAGCGTATATGTCCCAAACGAACAGTAATAGTTTCCCATAAAACCTGCAACAAAAACGTCAACTGGGTTTGAGCTTACGGTGTATCCTCTATTCTGCCCCCCTTCAATACTCTTTGCCCAAAGTTCATTCCCATTTGTATCGTATTTAACTAAGAAAGTGTTTTCAGTTGCATTGCCGGGAAGTGTAAGGGTGTAAACACCAAAACTTATTGTTGGACCATTAAATGAACCCGTCATGTAAGTATTCCCAATAGGATCTGTACTTATAGAATAAGGAGTTTGATTAACACCAGTCCCAGTAGTTCCTTTCACCCATAAAACATTACCATTAACATCGTATTTAGCAAGAAACACATTACACCCAGTAGCATTAGAAAGTGTATAAGTGCCTAGTACCATATTCGGGCCGTTAATATACCCTGCCAAGTACATATTTCCTGACATGTCGGAAGAAATTGAATAGCCGGAATTTGAACCGAATAAATTTTTAGCCCAAACTATATTTCCATTTGGATCGTATTTTACAAAAAAACCGGAACCAGTGAGTGTATAAGTACCAAAGACTACAGAGGGACAATCAAAATGTCCTGTGATGTATGAATTTCCGGCCTTATCGGAATGTACTGAATATACATAGGTGCCATTTGCATTAGAGGAAATGCTTCCTTTTGCCCAAAGCTCATTTCCATTAGCATCATACTTTGCTAAAAAAATTTCTTCGAATCCGGGACAAGTAAGTGAATAGGAACCAAACGAAATTGTTGGGCTTCTAAACGCACCGGTAATAAAAGCGTTTCCGGCATTGTCATTACAAACCGAAAAGGCGCGATCTTCATTTCCCCCTACAGCGTTTTTTGCCCAGAGTACATTTCCATTAGAATCATATTTAGCAAGGAAAACATCCCTCATTCCCGTGTTAGTTAAAGTATAAGTCCCGAAAGTAGTAGTTGGGCTATGCAAGAATCCTGTTATAAATGCATTACCCAATGTGTCTGTGCTTACAGCCCAGCCTTCATCATCACCGTTGCCAGATCCAATTCCTGTTTTCACCCAACTCCATGTTTGCGCCTTAGAATTTAAATAAGTCAAAACACAAAATAAAAGAATTATTTGGGTAAGTTTTTTCATCGCAAAGATTTTAAGTAAAATTAGATTTTAAATAATTAAAAATCAAAATAATTAGCAATTTAGCCGGTTTGACTTCATAAGTGGTCGGTTTTGTGAGTAAAGCGCGCATCTTTGCGTCATCTTATTCTGTTTTTATTTTTTCCCATCCACCACAAAACAATAATCTACCAAGTCATTCCCTCGTTTCTTTTTATTGCTTCAAAATTACACGTTCATTAAGGATAGGATTTTTTTAGAATTACATAAGTTTCTGAACGGAAGTCCCTATCAGTTAGGAGTGTTCGTTACTTCCCCCTTTAATTCCCCCTCGGTGAGGGGGGACAAATCCGTTTTTGAAATATCATTATCAATGAAGAAGAATGTCCCCCGCTGGCGGGGGTGCCCCGAGTATTCGGGGCGGGGGTGGAACTCTACTCCTGCTTCTCGTAAAGTTTTAACCCGGATACTTGCGCAATTTGTAAGTGTTGTTTATGATGGGTTTGGGTTTCTTTTTAAAATATACACTAAGGTAGTCGGGATTTAAATCCCGACCAGCAGGGTTTACTCTTTCACAAACTTAGAGTAAGAGCACGAATAGTCGGCAAACTTTATTTTTAAGAAATATGTTCCTTGCGCTAGCGTTGAAATATTTATTTCGTTATTATAGGACGCCTTCAAAACAATTTGTCCTAAATAATTTATGATCTCAATTTCTGACTTTTCTATATCAGTTTGACCAGAAAAAATAAATAATCTGCTATAGGAAGGGTTTGGATAAATTTGCAACTCGATTCTCTTAGTTTGAATATTTTCAGTCCCTACAGGTTGACTCATCTTTTGAATGAAAACATCAGTGTAACCCGCTGATGTAAGATTGTATATTCCAGGGCCAGGATCAAAATCATCTGTATAGTCGAAAGTACCAATTGTTATTATATCTCCCGAATTACTCACTGCTATTCCATCACCGGAAGGATACGAAACTGTAATGGCTGCGACTTGCTTAACTCCCATAAAATTACCTGAAGTGTTTAATCTTAAAACAAATATTCCTCCATCGCCTCCATATGCCGTATCAATTCCCGGATCAAAATCAACTAAACCACTTCCTCCACCAAAATCTCCTAAAAGATATACATCACCAGATGAATGGGCAAAGACACTTGTACCAAAAGCGTCTCCGTATCCTTGCGTTGCTTTTGCCCACAAAAAATTTCCAGCCGAATTAAATTTACATACAAAAGCATTTATTCCGTTCGCAGAGGGTGTAATAGTAAAACTTCCTGCAAAATCAACATTGGTAGAATAAAATCCAGTTACATAAATATTTTCTGTAGCATCCAATGACATGGGATTACCATAATCATGCATAACTACATCATCCACTCCATCAATGTGTTTTGCCCAAACGAAACTACCCGATGGATCGAGTTTAGCAATAAAAATATCATTTCCATAAACAGCATCAAAAGTATAGGTCGCCGATGATGGATCCATATCCATAATGCCCGCAAACCTACCCATAACATAAACGTTACCACTTGCGCCTACAGAGATCGATTTAGGAATGTTTTCTTTTATTCCTCCCATCTGTTCAGCCCAAACAAAATTTCCGGATGCATCCAATTTCAATACGAAAATATCATTGTCTAAAAGTCCACCAGCCGGTGTAAAAGAAAAAGTTCCCGGTCCCGGATCCACATCAATGACACCATCAAAAGATCCGGTAACAAAAATATTTCCTGTTCCATCCACAGTAATGGAATTCCCTGAATCATGAAGTGTTGAACCAACTTGTTTGGCCCAAACAAAATTTCCGGAAGAATTTAATTTTAAGACGAATACATCACTTAAATTTCCCATTGAAGAAAGCGTAAAAGTACCCGGCCCCGGATCAAGATCAACAGTACCTCCAAAAGTTCCAGTCAAATAAACATTTCCGGATGCGTCTAATTTAATAGCATTAGGTGTACATCCCGATGAACCAGATACTGTTCCTGATAATTGAGCAACCCAAACGAAATTACCAGAAGAATTTAATTTTAAAACAAACCCATTACTTCCGCCTATATTAGTGAGTGTATAAGTTCCGGGCCCCGGATCAAAATCAACCGTTCCTGTAAAAAAACCAATAGCATATGAATTTCCCGAAGCATCAACTGCAATGGCTTTTCCACCATCATATAATGTTTCGCCAATTTGATACGCCCAATTATAACCGCTTTGAGAATTAACTTTTGTTACCAAAAACAAAAATAACAGCAATCCAAAAAATATCTTTTTCATATTATAACCCTAAATTAAAGATAAGAAATTTTTTGATTGAAAAATCAAGTTGAACATACGTCACGGTTTGTATTTCATTTTAGAATATACCCAAGCTGGTCGGGATTTAAATCCCGACCAGCAGGTGAAACTCCCGCCAGGGGGTTTCCACCCTCGTCAGTCCTTGGCTGACACTCCCGCCAGCGGGAGACATTCCGTTTTTTTTTACATAAATCATCAATGAAGAAGAATGTCCTCCGCTCGCGAGGAGGCTTTATGACCTCCCTACCATTCGCGGGCAAGGCTTTTGGGCTTTCCACCCTCGTCAGCCGTTGGCTGACACTCCCGCCAGCGGGAGACATTCCGTTTTTGAATGCAAATTCTCAATGAAGAAGAATGCCCCCCGCTGGCGGGGGTGCCCCGAGTATTCGGGGCGGGGGTGGAACTCTACTCCTGCTTCTCGTAAAGTTTTAATCCCTTAGATAAACGCTTCATACTTTTTACAATGCGGTTGGTTTTGGTTTCCAGTTTTTTTGTGGCGTATATCCACCTCACGTATAACCTTTGCTCACTTTGACTGAGTTTTTTATAAAAAGCATGGGCCCTGGGTTCTTCTTTTAAACACATTAAAAATTCTTCGGGAATTTCAAATTTCGATTCATCCAAATAAAACACCACTTTTACTTTATCGCCTTCTTTCTTCCCTATGTGTTTTCTGATCTCTGCCCTTATTGGTAAAAAAAGTCCTTTTGTGCGAAAAGGCATTAAGATGTAATCGCTGATGTAAAAATCATCAATGGTGCCTTTTACTTTTATTTTGGGATATTTACCCTTCACTTTTTTTACATCACTTATCACCGCATAGATCCATCCGCCATGGCCCGGATACTTGTGCAATTTGTAAGTGTTGTTTATGATAGGCTTGGGTTTCATTTTTTTGAGATCACAATTTACAAGTTCACTTTCAAAACAGTACTCACCTCTTCTGGCTTGTTAAATACCATCAAATGTCCACCTTCATCTATAATATGATCGGCTCTTACATTTTTAAAAGGTAAAATATTATCAGCGGTGCCATGAATGTGAAAAATATTATCGGGGCGAATTTCATTTTTCCAATTTACAATTTCGTTAATCGCCCAGATTAAAAAATTAGAAGAAGTATCTTTTAAAATTTGTTTGAGCAGTGTTTTTGTTTCTTCATCCTTAGCCCCAAATAACCAGTAGATGAATACATTACCTTGTTTCAAAAATAGAGCCGGCAAAAGCTTATTGAATTTAATCGCCCCTAATAATTTATACAGCGCAGGTAATTCGTTACGATTCGAAACGCTTGATAATAAAATAATTTTTGAAGGTTTTGTAATTTTGCTCATTTCCACTGCTACTATCCCGCCAAATGATAGGCCAATGAAAATGTAAGGGCCTGTTGTATCAATTAGTTTAGAAAGTCTGCCACAGTATTCTTGGAGGGTTTCATTTCGCATTGGCTCTATCCAATCAACAAAATTACTTTCGAAAGTATCAGGGATTTTTAATTTGGCAAAAGCCCGTTTATCGGCGCCGAGTCCTGTAAAAAAATATACTTTTGGTTTCGGCATTGAGAAAAACCTAGGCTAAAAATAATTATTGGTATAATTCTGCTTCGTTATTTAATTTCCAACTTGTTTTGTAGTTTTTCTAAAAAATAATTGGCATTTATTGTGCTAGTTTTTTCACCATACAAATGCATGTACTTATTTTTATCATAAACAATTATTGCTTTATCAAACGCTTCTGTTATAATTTCTTGGTTATAAAATACTCCTGACGCTGGAATTGGAAATTGAGGGCTCGGAACAACTTCAAAAAACTCTGAATATCTATGTTTTCGGTTCGAATTCGTGTATTTAAACACTCTTGAAATTCCAACATCTATAAATCTGTTCAAATTGTCTACCACTTCAAAGGAAACGACAGACCTATTTTTGAATTTTGAATTCCATAATTGATAAGGGTCGTGTTTGTCTTTTATTAATTTGTTTCTTTGGAGCGCTTCTCTCAATTGTTGTTGTATGTCTGCAATTGTCATTTTCCTTTTCGTTTCTCCGACAAAAAAGCCCCTCAATTTCTGAGAGGCCCTTAATGTTTAGTTGTTTTATTGTTTAATGTTCTATCCTTCTATTGGCAGATTGTTTCGTCGCTTCGCTCCTCGCAATGACGCACTAGCTTCCGCACGCTTCGCAGCCTTCCGGATTATCCAGAGAGCATGATAATTGTGCCTGTTGTTCTTCGGCGCTTAATACGTGTGCTTGTCCGCGTTCTACCAATAAGGCATCTTCGTTACCCAATACTTGTACGTTAGGAGTTTGTAAGGCGCCCTGATCAACAGTAAACTTAATGGCATCTGCCGCCGCTTTTGTGCGTAGGTAATACATGCCGGTTTTTAATCCTTTTTTCCAGGCGTAAAAATGCGCCGAGCTCATTTTAGCGAAGTTGGCATCCTGTATAAATAAATTCAACGATTGCGATTGGTCAATGAAGGCGCCGCGGTCGGCAGCCATATCAATAATAGCACGTTGTTTAATTTCCCAAACGGTTTTGTAAATCTCTTTAATGTTATCAGGTATCTCCTGGATATTTTGTACCGAACCGTTAGCGGCAATGATTTTGTTTTTCAAATTATCATTCCAGATCCCCAATTTCACTAAGTCGCGTAATAAATGCTTGTTCACCACTACAAACTCACCGCTTAATACACGGCGGGTGTAAATGTTGCTGGTGTATGGTTCAAAACACTCGTTGTTACCTAAAATTTGAGAGGTACTGGCAGTTGGCATTGGCGCTAATAATAACGAGTTGCGCACACCATACTTTTTAATTTCTTCGCGTAACACATCCCACTCCCAACGCGGCGACGCGGTTACATTCCACATATCCTGCTGGAAAATGCCTTTGCTTATTGGAGAACCAGGATACGATTCGTAATGCCCGTCAATTTTTGCAAGATCTTTACTGGCTGTTAATGCGGCGTAGTAAATGGTTTCAAAAATTTCGGCGTTTAATTTTTTCGCTTCTTCGCTTTCAAAAGGGAAACGCATTAAAATAAAGGCGTCGGCTAAACCTTGTACACCTAATCCAATTGGGCGGTGACGCATGTTTGATTTGCGCGCCTCCGGAATTGGGTAATAGTTACGGTCAATTACTTTATTTAAATTTTTGGTAGCTACATAAGTAATTTCAAATAAACGCTGGTGATCGAATGTACCGGTTTTCTCATCCACAAAACGCGGAAGAGCGATAGAGGCCAAATTACAAACTGCTACCTCATCGGCGCTGGTGTACTCAATGATCTCGGTGCAAAGGTTAGAAGATTTAATAGTTCCTAAATTTTGCTGATTTGATTTTGAGTTAGCCGCGTCTTTAAATAACATGTACGGATTACCGGTCTCAATTTGCGCGTTAATAATCTCGGCCCATAGTTCGCGGGCTTTAATGGTTTTGCGTCCTTTGCCTTCGGCTTCGTAACGGGTATATAATTTTTCAAATTCTTCGCTATGGCAATCGCTTAAACCCGGACACTCATTTGGACACATCAATGTCCAATCGCCTTCGGCTTCTACGCGTTTCATAAAAAGATCCGGGATCCAAAGTGCTGTAAACAGGTCGCGCGCGCGCATTTCTTCTTTACCGTGATTTTTGCGGATGTCTAAGAAATCATAAATATCGGCATGCCATGGCTCTAAATACACTGCTATAGAACCTTTGCGTTTTCCTCCACCCTGATCAACATAACGGGCGGTTTCGTTATACACTTTCAACATCGGAATAATTCCGTTTGATGTGCCGTTAGTTCCTTTAATATACGAACCGGTGGCGCGTACATTATGAATGCTGATACCAATGCCGCCGGCGCTTTGAGAGATCTTAGCGCAATTTTTCAATGTGTCGTAAATACCATCGATGCTGTCTTCCTTAACCTGCAACAAAAAGCAAGAGCTCATTTGAGGTTTTGGCGTACCGGCATTAAATAAGGTTGGTGTAGCATGGGTGAACCAGCGCTCGCTCATTAAATTGTAAGTTTCAATGGCGGCATTAATGTCTTCTTTGTGAATACCAACTGCCACACGCATTAACATATGCTGAGGGCGTTCGGCCACAATGCCGTACATTTTTAAAAGGTACGAACGCTCTAAAGTTTTAAAGCCAAAATAATCGTAACCAAAATCGCGGTCGTATATAATTGACGAATCTAAGAGTTGGGTATTTTTTTGTACGATCTCATATACATCGTCGGCAATAAGCTGGGCACGCGTATTGGTTTTAGGGTCGATGTAGTTATATAAGGCCTCGATGGTCTTTGAGAACGACTTAATAGTATTTTTATGTAAGTTACTTACAGCGATGCGCGACGCCAACAAGGCGTAATCGGGGTGGCGCGAGGTTAAACCCGCCGCCGTTTCAGCCGCCAGGTTATCAAGTTCAGATGTTGTTACGCCGTCGTAAACACCATCAATTACTTTTTTTGCCACTTGAATAGGATCAACGTGGGTTGGCTCTAAGCCGTAGCTTAGCTTCTGAATGCGCGCAGTAATTTTATCAAACTTTACTGATTCGCGGGTACCATCTCTTTTAATAACAAACATACGCCCTTAATTTTTTTAAATGTTTTGTTTTTGTTTAGTTTCTTAACGCTTTTTGGAAAGGACAAGTTATAACCTTATAACCCGTTTTTTTCCAGACCCCCGAATTGATATTAACAATTTGGCGGTTAATTAATCTTTTTCTCCCGAAGTAACCCCTCCGGGGCATTTTCTGAGGCTAAAATCCCCATACAAGTCTTTCATTCTTGTTAAACATTTTCATTCAAATGTTGAGTGGGGAGTTTTAACCGACGAAGGTTTTCTTAAAAATCTTCGTCCAGCTTAAACACGTTGTTTTCCTCTTTCTTGCCCATAACGCCGGCTTTTTGGTACTCAGCCACACGTTTTTCGAAGAAATTGGTCTTACCCTGCAGCGATATCATCTCCATAAAATCGAACGGATTGGCCGCATTGTAAAATTTAGGACAGCCCAGCGCCACTAATAAACGGTCGGCCACAAACTCGATGTACTGACACATCAGGTCGGCGTTCATACCTATTAGTTTTACCGGAATAGCATCTGACACAAACTCTTTCTCAATTGCCACAGCAATGGTAATAATTTCGGTTACTTTTTCTACCGGGAGCTTGTTCTTAACATGCTGCGTATATAGAAGGCAGGCAAAATCACAATGCAAGCCTTCATCGCGGCTAATTAACTCGTTACTGAAGCTTAAACCCGGCATTAAGCCACGCTTCTTTAACCAGAAAATAGAACAGAACGAGCCTGAGAAGAAAATCCCTTCAACTGCCGCAAACGCTATAAGGCGCTCGGCAAAGGAACCATTACTGATCCATTTTAAAGCCCAAACCGCTTTTTTGCCCACGCATGGTACCGTGTCGATGGCGTGCAGCAATTTATCTTTTTCGATCGGGTCCTTTATATAAGTATCTATTAATAAAGAGTAAGTTTCTGAATGGATGTTCTCCATCATGATCTGAAAACCGTAAAAACAACGGGCCTCAGGCGATTGTACCTCATTTAAAAAGTTAACGGCCAGGTTCTCGTTAACGATCCCATCACTTGCGGCAAAGAACGCCAGCACGTGTTTAATGAAATGGCGTTCATTATCGCTTAATTTATTATTCCAATCGCTGTTGTCAGCGGTCAGGTCAATTTCTTCGGCGGTCCAAAAACTGGCCTCTGCCTTTTTATACATCTCCCAGATGTCTTTGTGTTTAATTGGGAATAGAACGAATCGGTCTTTGTTTTCCTGGAGTAATGGTTCGGTCATAGGTACTGTACTGTATTAACTAGTGTTGTGTGTATATATTTACTTCGTAGTGGTAATCGCAATTGCAAATATTTACAAAAATGTTTGGTTTCTGGAACAAACAAATTAACAATGACCTCTAGTTTTTAACAGAGGAAAATTGACAAAAAATTGTTGATAAACCCGCTAAGCCTTGCTGTTGCTACACATAAAAAAAAATGAAAAAAATATTTGAAAATAATTTGGAGGGGTAGATTTTTTTATTAAGTAGGTATAGGAGTTGGAAAAAGTTCAAGGTTTCTGGTTTCACGTTTCTGGTTTGATATCGACGAGTTTTTGAAAGGTCATAAAATTTGAGGGGTTGAGGTTTTGATGGAAACTGTCATACTGAGCTTGCCGAAGTATGACTCATAGCAATAAATAGGAAGTTCCTCCGGATCATGTTTAGTCATCCCAACAACTATAGGGGCACCGTAACTCAGCCTCTTATGTTTTTATTTTCCATAGGCTATTCCTACCCGAAAGGTTACCATTTGGGATTTATGGAATAAACTATAAAGGGGCATCTCAATACATATCACAAAAAACACATCCATGAAAAACACAAGCTCATTAATCGTTTTAGGGATAGGACTACTTTTGTTTTCCTGTTCAGGATCTAATAAAGAAGCGGCACCCGATGCCGGTTATTTGCAAAACGACCTGGTGGCCAACGCCACCCCTAAAGTAGGCGGAAACGGTGATGGTAAGGAAGCAGAAGAAGCAACCGGCGGCCAACCCATTCCGACTTCCATTGAACGTAAACTTATAAAGAATGGTGAGGTGTCGTTTAAGGCCAAAAGTTTACCCGAGACAAAAGCCCGCATCAAAACCACCCTTCTTTCTATGGGTGGCTATATTGCTAAAGAGAATGCTTATGATTATAGCGAAAGTCCTAGTGAAGAACTAGTAGTTCGTGTACCCGCCAAAAATTTTGACGCCTTTTTAGACGCTATATTAAAAGGGGTTGATGATGTGGATTCAAAGAAAATTGATATTGAAGATGTGACAGAAGAATTTGTGGATAAAGAAGCCCGTTTGAAAAATAAAAAACAATTGGAAGATAAATACCGCGAACTGCTTACTAAGACCCAAAGCATGGAAGATATTTTAAAGATCGAAAAAGAGATCAGTTCAATCCGCGAAGAAATTGAAGCCGTTGAAGGTCGCTTAAAATATTTGAGCAATCAGGTCAATTATAGTACCCTTCGCATTACCTATTACGAACACCGTACCAGTGGATTTAATTTTGGCGGTAAATTAGGTAACGCGCTTCAAAACGGCGGTACTGGGTTTTTATGGTTTATCATTGGTGTTGTATCCTTGTGGCCAATGTGGTTGATATTAGGTGTTATTTGGTATGTGATAGTGAAACTCGTTAAAAGATCGAGAGCGAAGAAGCTGAAAAGTTAATTATTTCGGGTTGAATATTTCGAGTTATTCTTCTAATGTGCTTCTTCTCGGCTATTTTGAAAATTCTAATCGGAAAACAAAACAACACGAAATCATGAATTATTAATTATAATATTTGAAGCAAATATCGTTGATCAAATAATCAATTTACTCTTTGAGGTTTTATAAACAACCCGAAACACGGAACCCGAAATAATCAATATCAGATCTTACTCAGCTTATACGCCTTCAATAATTCCTCAAACCAATCCTTACCATATTTTTTTATAAGCGGTTCTTTTAAGAATTGAAATACCGGCACATTCAGTTTAGCACCACACTCACAGGCGGGCTTACAAATATCCCATTTATGATAGTTAACAGCATCATAATGTTTATGCTTGGTAATACGCACCGGATACAAATGACACGAAATTGGTTTTTGCCACTTGATCTTTCCATCGCGGTACGCCGATTCAATAGCGCATTTGGCAATTTTTTTCTCATCAAAAAAAACAAAAGCGCATTCGGCGCCCGGAGCCACCAAAGTGGTTGTAAAATCACCATCACTGTCTTTTACCCAGGTTCCTTTTTTTTCTATAACCTTAATTCCTTTATTGGTCATGTACGGTTTTACTTTTTCAACCACACTTTCCAAAATCGCTATTTCCTCCTCCTCTAAAGGCGCGCCACTTTCTCCGGCCACACAACATTCACCCTTACAAGCGTTGAGGTCGCACACGAATTTTTTTTCGAGCAGATGTTCAGAGATCAGTGTATTTTGAATGGAAATCATAATTAAAAAGCCAAAAGTACATTTTTTTAACCAATAGTATCAGAACGTGCATTTCTTCTGAAAAAGAATTTTAGTATATTTAAGGTTCTAAATCCAATACCATGAACAATAAATTTACTTTGCTCGCTTTTCTCTTTTTATTCATTTCAAATACCAATTATGGCCAAATTACATTTACACGCCAATACGGTGACGTAAGTACAGAGGCCATTTTCGGGATGTGTAAGTCTAATTACGATAACGGTTTTGTATTTTGCGGCCGCACCACTTATAGCTCCAATCCCAAAAATTTCATTGCCTCTAAAATAAATATGAATGGTGATACCTTGTGGACCCGTATCATTACCAATACCGTGGCCACTCAGGGAAACGACGCAGTGCAAACAAGCGACAGCGGATTTGTGATCGTTGGAGACGTTACAGTTGGTGCCAATACGGATGTTTTATTGATGAAGGTAAACAAGAACGGAGCTGTTCAATGGACCAAAACTTACGATTACGGAACCAATACCGATGTAGCCATGGCCATTGCACAAAGCCCCGATGGTAATCTATACATTACAGGGTATACAACCGGCTCCCAGGAAGATGTTTTTTTATTGAAGCTCGGGAAAACAGGGAATATAAAATGGGCAAAGAAATATACCTCTCCTTATAGAAGATGGGGCCAGGACCTCACCCTTACTTCCGATGGTGCCGTTGTTATTGGCGGCTACACCAAAGACTCGGTTGTTACCACAAGTGACTTCTTATTATACAAAGTAGATACTGTTAGTGGAAATAAGATCTGGGCCCGTTCCTTTATAGGCAGTGCCAATAACGGCATATACGGAATTGTTGAAAGCAGTAGTAATGAGCTTGTTGTTACCGGGATCACCGAACAATATGTAGTAGGACTTCGCTCTACGTTTTTAGCAAAATTCAATTTAGCCGGAAATTTTTTATTGATGAACTCGTATGGTGATTGCGCTTCTACCATTGGTAACGACCTTGTGCGAGGCGCTCCCGGCGAGTTCCTGTTAAGCGGTTATGTATTGCCCTGCGGCGGCAGCGCGTTATATACTTACCTCATAAAGACCGACGCTGCCGGAAATGTATTGTGGAATAAGATATACGGTAACGGTACAGATAGTCATTTGAATTACGCGTTGGCCCGCGCCAACGATGGCGGTTATTTATTGGCCAGCACTTCATCAACAGGATCAAACAGTGATGACGCTCATATGATCAAAACTGATGCAAATGGAGTGGTGAGCTGTCAAACTAATACCACCGCCATTACTACCTTAACGTGCAATCCGGTTTTTTATAATACCACTTTTACCGTCATCAGCGGTGGTGTTACTACGCAAACCTTTTCTCCCACTCTTTTAAAAGTAATGCCAACAAATACCCTTTGTACTACCTTAAATGCAGCGGAGCTCGCCAAGGTGATCTCGGTTTCTGTTTATCCAAATCCGTTTGTCAAAAACATTACTTTAAAATTGAATGAAACTTATAAGACGATCCAAAAAATTGAATTTACCGATATACTAGGGAGACAATTGGAAATTGAGGACCGTTGGGTAGGAAATGACATGATGAGCATTGCACCAAAACAGGAAGATCTTAATGAAGGCGTTTATTTTATCAAAGTAGTATTTAACGACCAAAGCGAATTCATTCAAAAAATAATTAAAACAAATTAATTCTCCTATTCGATGGCCGTTAAGATCAAAGATCTAAAAAACATCAGCAATAAAGAACTGGCCGAAAAATATGCCAAGCCGGGTTGTATTGGTTTGGTTGGGGCCGACACATTAATTGATAACTCCATAAAAAAAGCGCAAAAACTCATTACTAAAGACGGCAAAGCCGGTTTATGGTCGCACGCTTTTATTTTCAGCGGCTTCAGACCCGACGGACACTTATGGGTAATTGAATCGGATCTTGAATTTCATCCCAAACAAATAAAATTGGGCGTACAGGAGAATCGTGCCGATAAATATTTTGATGACAAAACCATTCCTAATTTTGCTATTCTTGATTTTGGATTAGAACCGGAATTTCAGAATAAGATCATTGGCGAAGGCTTAAATCTGGTTTCCGACAAAGCGCAATATTCTATCCGCGAAGTTTTTGGTGCCCTTTTCTCCGTTAAGAATAAAACGCGCGATAAGGAAAATTTACTTTCACAAAAAATTTCCTATTTCTGTTCGGCCTTTGTACAACATTGTTATTCTAAAATAAATATTAACCTGTGCGAAAACGTTTCTCTTAAAAATATTACTCCCGAGGATATTTCGGTAAATGAGATCGGTCACAGTCAGTATCGGATCGTAAGACAAAAATAATGCAGCTGCTAAATAAACTAACATCCATTTTAAACGTATCGCCCGCGCTGGAAAGCCAGCTGAAAAAAATTGCGTTTCCTTACACTATTAAAAAGAACGAAAATGTGCTAAGCATTAACGACCGCTGCAATCATTTATATTTTGTTGACAAAGGTTTGTTGCGCGGGTATTATTTTAATGATGAAAAAGAGATCACCAATTGGTTTGCCGGTGAGGGGGACTTTGCCACTTGTTTTTACGCTTTCGTTACCAAAGAACCTTCCTTTGAAACCATTCAGGCGTTAGAAGACGTGCAATTAACGGGAATTTTATATGCCGACCTCGAAGAACTTTATAAAACTTTTCCTGAGACCGAACGATTAGGCCGGATCATTACTCAAAATTATTATATACAATTAGAAGAACGCATTCTTAATTTACAGTTTAAAACCGCCAAAGAACGTTATCAGCATTTTTCTGAAAGTCATGCCGACTTGTTGCAACGCGTAACGCTAGGTCATGTTGCATCTTATTTAGGTATTACACCTGAAACACTTAGTCGCATCCGAAGCGAAAAGTAAAAATTTGTTAAGCCCCGGCCTTTTTGACAATTATCAAAGCCTGGAACTTCGAAACAGTACACCTTTGTTTCATAATATTAAAACTAATACTATGACACAAAAACCATCAAATGCTTTTATAGGTGCCTCATGGGTAGCTTTATTAGCGGGAGCAGTTTCTTATAACATTGGGTTATGGAACGCCGAAATGCAACTCAATGAAAAAGGATATTACTTTACAGTATTAATGTATGGATTGTTTTCGGCCGTTTCGCTTCAAAAAGCCGTGCGCGATCAATTAGAAGGCATTCCGGTTACCGGTATTTATTATGGCATCAGTTGGTTCTCAACCATTCTTTCCATTCTTTTATTGGTGATAGGATTATGGAACGCTGAATTGGAAAGAAGTGAAAAAGGATTTTACGGTATGGCGTTTACCTTAGCCCTTTTTTCGGCGGTGGCGGTACAAAAAAACATCCGCGACAGCGCCCGGGCTTCTAAACATCATTCGGAAAATAATATTGAAGAGAAAACAGGCGATTAAATCCGAATGCCTATGACGCAAACATCGTCTATCTGTTCCAGATTCCCTTTCCACTCTGTGAATGTTTGGCTGAGAATTTCTTTCAGCTCATTCATAGAGTGGTTTGAATTACTGAGCAACACTTCTTTTAAGCGGCTATAATAAAATTTCTTTCCTTTTGGTCCGCCAAACTGATCGGCATACCCATCGGTAAATAAAAAAACGGTATCGTTCTTTTTTAAATCCATTTTATGAGTGGTAAATGGTTTTTTAACCATGTCATCGCTCGCGCTTATAGCTTGTTTGTCGGGTTTTATTTCAATGCATTCGTTTCCTCT
Source organism: Bacteroidia bacterium (assembly GCA_044229775.1). GTDB lineage: Bacteria > Bacteroidota > Bacteroidia > B-17B0 > Aurantibacillaceae > JAHEYG01. The sequence goes on along the minus strand of JBGASH010000012.1, from coordinate 4,096 downwards.
TATAACCCAAAGCGGATTATTGGCGCCGGCAAAATGCAATTTCAGATTTTCAAAATCGATCGCGCATAAGGCCATATCCATGCCATCGCGAATAGAAGTTTGAAGTTGATGTGACTTTAAATTCTTAGGCAACTCTTCATTTAAAAAATTAAGCACCCCTCCGGTTGTATTGATGGAAGGATCATAAACCGTTTGATTTAAAAGTGTATGTCCGAGCATACTCATAAACGCACCCGGCACACCATGGCCAGTACAATCGATGGCGGCAACCAAACTCCATTTATGTTTGGTGTTGGGATCGGTAACTTGCTTACACCAATAAAAATCGCCACTCACAATGTCCTTGGGTTTGTAAAGCACAAAAAAATTATGGAGACAGTTTTTCAGATCGTTCTCAGAGGGAAGAATACCGGTTTGAATGCGGCGAGCGTAATTGATGCTGTCGGTGATCTCTTTATTTTTTTCGGAAATAATTTTATTTTTTTCTTTTTCAATGTCCGCTTCCTTTCGCGCAAATTCGATTTGCGCCACTAATTGAACACTTTTTAATTGCGTATTCGATTGCATACTGATCACTTCCTCCTTTATGGAATGGAATTTTTCAAAATGTTCAAATGCCGACTTAAAATCACCTTCCTGCTTACAAATATTTGAGATGGATTGATGTACCTCGTACTGTATGGATCTATAATTATGTTTTTGCGCGAACTCCAATGCTTTTTCTAAATGTTGCTTAGCAGCGGCAATGTTGTTTCGTTTCATTTCAATATTGCCAAACATTTGCAGAAAGCGCATCATGCCAAAACCAATGTTGGCCGATTCGGCCATTTTATAACCATTGTTACACGCTTCCATCGCTACTTCATATTCGCCTAACTCTTTATGTAACTCAGCCCATCTTAAGAGCGACGCAAAATAGCCCATCTCTTCGCCCGCATTCTTCCTCATTTCAAGACTCGTTTGGAGGATCTCTTTGGCTTTTGTGAAATCCTTTTTAGTTATATACAACTCGCCTAATACCATTAAAGCGGCCCCAATTCCAAGGGTATCATTCAGTTCCTTTCTCAAGGCTAAACATTTCTCAATATTGGTCTTCGCCGCTTCATCATCGTTAAAATGACGGTTAATGTAAGAGAGTTGAAAGAAACAGGCGGCCATTCCCGATCTATCGTTAATTTTTTCACGGTACGCCAGGCTCTTATGCAAGAATTCGATGGCCGGATCAAAATTTCCGGTTCGTAAATAAACAACACCCAGTATGTATTGCGCGTTGGCGAGTCCTTGCCAATCTTCAAGCTCGTTGTAAATTGAAACAGCTTCCATGATAACCATAAAAGCGTTCTCATGATCACCCATATGCATCCGATAAAAACCAATGTTGGTAAGTGAATCGGCTTTACCTTTTTCGTTGTGAGTTTCTTCGGAAAGTTTGAGGGCCGTATTTGCAGATTCGAAAGATATTGCAGGTTTTGAATTTCTAATCTCAACGGCATAAGCATTAAGCAAAGAAATCCTGTGACTTACATCAGTTTTTAAATTTAAAATATCTTCTATTTTAGTGTCGGACATTTATTAAGATCGCGCGCGAATTGTTTATCAAAATAAGAAATAATTTGGGAGGATTTTAAGGAATAAAAGGGCGTGAATTCCGTCAAAAAAAATGCTTGTTTTCATACCTTAAAAGTGGTATCTTTGTGTTAGATTTAGATTAAGTCTAAATAGCATAACTTCATAAAATACTGATTTTTAAATAGATATAAAATGATAACAGTTTCAGAAGGGGCAAAAGAGCATGCTCTTAAATTAATGGAAGAAGAGAAACATCCTGCCGGCTCATTTATACGTGTAGGTGTTGAGGGTGGTGGTTGCAGTGGCTTATCTTATAAATTGGAATTTGATAATATTATCAAAGAAGGCGATCAGGTTTTTGAAGATAAAGGAATTAAAATTGTGGTTGACAGAAAAAGTTTTTTGTATTTGGTAGGAACCGAACTACAATACACCGGTGGTTTGAATGGAAAAGGATTTGTATTCAATAATCCTAATGCAAGCAGAACTTGTGGTTGCGGGGAGTCTTTTAGTGTTTAAGAAATAAGTCAAAAGAGCGAAGTCAAAAGTCAAAAGAAAAAACATTATGTTCTGCTTTTGACTTTTGAATTAATAACTTTTGAATTTGAATTATGAGTAACGAGATCTTAGAAGAACATATACAGGGAGAATACAAGTGGGGATTTATTACCGATCTTGAAGCCGATAGCGCTCCAAAAGGTTTGAATGAAGAAATTGTTCGTTTTATTTCTAAAAAGAAAAATGAACCCGCCTGGTTACTTGACTATCGCTTAAAAGCATTTCGCCATTGGCAAAACATGGTGGAACCCGAGTGGGCACACATCACTTATAAGAAACCCGATTTTCAGGATATTATTTATTACTCGGCACCAAAAGTAAAACCTTCGCTGAATAGTTTAGATGAAGTGGATCCCGAACTTTTAAAAACATTCGAAAAACTTGGTATCTCCCTCGAAGAACAAAAACGTTTGAGCGGTGTACAAAGTAACATTGCCGTAGATGCGGTATTTGATAGCGTGTCGGTAAAAACCACTTTCAGAGAAACTTTAGCCGAGAAGGGAATTATTTTTTGTTCTTTCAGTGAAGCCGTTCAGGAACATCCCGAGCTCATTAAAAAATACATGGGCATGGCTGTTCCCCCAGGCGATAATTTTTACGCCGCACTTAACGCCGCTGTTTTCAGTGATGGTTCTTTCTGCTATATTCCAAAAGGCGTTCGTTGTCCGATGGAATTATCAACCTATTTCAGGATCAATGCATCGGGCACCGGACAATTTGAAAGAACCTTGATCGTGGCCGATGAAGATAGCTATGTAAGCTATTTAGAAGGATGCACTGCTCCGCAGCGTGACGAGAATCAATTGCACGCGGCAGTGGTAGAAATAATCACTCATAAAAATGCTGAGGTAAAATACAGCACAGTTCAAAACTGGTATCCCGGTGATAAGAATGGCAAAGGCGGTATCTTTAATTTTGTGACCAAACGTGGTTTATGTTTAGAAGATAATTCGAAAATAAGCTGGACACAAGTTGAAACGGGCTCGGCCATTACCTGGAAATACCCATCGGTAATTTTAAAAGGAAATAATTCGGTGGGCGAATTTTATTCGGTAGCTGTAACCAATAATTATCAGCAAGCCGATACCGGTACAAAAATGATCCATATTGGAAAGAACACGCGTTCTACCATCATTTCAAAAGGAATTTCTGCGGGCTTTAGTAATAACAGCTACCGTGGTTTAGTGCAAATTAAAAAAGGCGCTACTAACGCCCGTAATTTTTCGCAATGCGATAGTTTGTTAATGGGTGATAAATGCGGCGCGCATACTTTTCCTTATATAGAAATTAAAGATAAAACAGCAGTGGTGGAACACGAAGCCACCACCAGTAAAATAGGTGAAGACCAATTATTCTATTGCAAGCAACGCGGTATTGATACCGAAAAAGCGATCGGTTTAATTGTTAATGGTTATTGCAAAGAAGTATTAAATAAGTTACCAATGGAATTTGCAGTGGAAGCACAGAAATTGTTAGCGATCTCGTTGGAGGGAAGTGTTGGATAAAGATTAAAGTATCAAGATCAAAGTATCAAGATTAAAGATTAAAGATTAAAGAAATGATAAGTATAAAAAATTTGCATGCGTCGATCAACGGAAAAGAAATTCTGAAAGGAATTAATTTAGAAGTTAAGGCAGGCGAAGTTCACGCTATTATGGGTCCTAACGGCTCTGGTAAAAGTACCTTGTCGGCAGTTTTAGCCGGAAGAGAAGATTATGATGTTACCGAAGGGGAAGTAAAATTCAACGGTAAAGATCTTTTAGAACTTTCTCCCGAAGACAGAGCACGTGAAGGGATCTTTTTAGCTTTTCAATACCCAGTAGAAATTCCAGGTGTAAGTAATATTAATTTCTTGAAAACTGCCTTGAACGAAATTCGCACTTATCATGGCAAAGAAGAAATTGCTGCCAAAGATTTTTTGGCCCTCATTAAAGAAAAACAAAAACTGGTTGAACTCGACGGAAAGTTA
>JBGASH010000011.1:0-33036 GCA_044229775.1 Bacteroidia bacterium | reverse complement strand
CCCTGTTATCAACCGAATATTCGTCCATGTACTTTTTAGCTTCATCATAACGCCCCTGCTCCATCAGCGCTTTACCGTAATATAACTTATGAATAGGTTCCGCTTTTCCATTATTAACCAGTTTGCCGTAACAGCTTAATTGTCCTTTAGTGTTATTGGTAAGACGATAACAATCGCCCAGCTTGGATAATACCACAGCGTTGTTGCTGTCTTTTTTAATTACCTTTTCGTATTTAGGAATAGCTTCCCAATACGCCTTTTCGTCGTATAATTTGTTAGCCGAATTAATGGCTCTGGTTTGTGCCAAAGCGGTAAACCCAACAACAGTTAATAATGACAGAGAGATAAAAAACTTATTCATAATATTTTTGACTTTTGATATTTAGAAATAACGCGGTGTAACGATCTTATGAGTTTTGTATGAGAACAAATAACTTAACACGATCTCATGCGAACCCTGTGTATAGGTACGAATTTGAGTGAGCGGAAAATCGTACGAGTAACTGAATAAAAATTGCGGACTTGCCTGCACCCCTAAAATTCCCGACACATCGGCGCTGCTGCGATAAGAGGCGCCTATCCAGATCAGATTTTTAAGAAGCACGTTAACGTTACCTTCAATTTCGAGTGGCGCGTTTTGAACGGCTTTGATCATGGTTTGAGGTTTGATCTTAAGGTTCTCGTTGATATCAAAAACATAACCAGCGGTTAAATAGTAATGAAATTTAGCCGGGTCCAGTTTCACGATCTTAACCACATCGCCTGTGGTGGTAAATGTAGAACGGTCGTCAATTAATCTTGGAATAGATAGTCCGGCATAAAGTTTTTTAGTATAAAAATAAATTCCGGTACCAAAATTTGGCGAAAGTACGCTTGGCGAATTTTGCGACACCTGCGCGTCACCCGGATCAACCATTTTAAGATCGGCAAATTTATTTACCTGTTGGTGAATACCACCTTGCAAACCAAACGACAAGTAACTGCTCTTTCCGGTTTTTACGCGGTAAGCATAACTCAAATAAACAAGGTTGCGGTTCAACACACCAATTTTTTCGTTAAGCACACTTAAACCTATTCCCATTTTATTTCCCATAATAGGGCCATGCAGCGAGAAAGACGTTGTTACCGGTCGGCCGGGAAAATTTACCCATTGCTGGCGGTGCGCGGCGGTAACCGACATAGCGTCTTTGCTTCCGGCATAGGCGGGATTAATGAACATCTCATTAAACATGTATTGGGTAAACATGGCATCGTATTGCGCCACTGATGTTCTTACGTTAGTAAAAAACAAAACGCCAATACATACGATTTTGCTTATTCTTTTAATTGTTCTCATATGAAATATTTTTAATTTCTTAATACTGCAATACTATAAATCCATTCTTAGCTTTTACGTCGCCACCATTGAACTCTAAAATGTAATAGTAGGTTCCTTGTGGTAACTTTTCTGTTCCCATTACACCGCTCACATTAGGATAACCCTGCCATGAGTTGTCGTAATTGTGTTTGCTGTAAACTTTATTACCCCAGCGATTGTAAATAGTAAGTGTGTTCTCCACATTGTGATTTAATCCTTTTATCACAAAGAAGTCGTTCTTACCATCGCCATTCGGTGTAAAGCCATCAGGTATAAAGAACGGACCATCGATCTTTACAACTGTAGGAACGTTCTCACCGGTTTCGGTAGGATTACCGTTACCGTTAGGATCCATATTATATCCTGTGTTAGAAGAATCTTTTGTAGTAATACTGGTTTGACCGGTTGCCCAGGCAAAAGCCGTATTCACAAAGGTGGTACAGGTATCAGGATTTACATTCACCACAAAGGTGATCGTTTCTAACGCGCCCGGCGCTAAAACACTGAGCGATGATGTGAGTAAACTAATATCGCTGTTACCGTTAAAGTTGCTATTAGCTGTGAACGCCCCCGAAACCATTGGTGCCGATTTCACAAAGTAAGTAGCAGGTAAAGCAAATGTTTTGTTTAAACTATCCGTTACCTGAACTTTTTTAAGTGTATCGTTACCGAGGTTCTTCACGCTGATCACATAAGTGATATCGTAGGTGCCATCCGTTAACATATCCGATACCGTAGCGCTCTTAGCCACTCCTAACACCGTATTTGGGGTAAGGGTTAACACCGTTGGCAAGCTATTGTTGGTAGGATTGAAATCATTATCCGGGTCAACATTGCTACCTGTAGTAGAACTATCCTGCACCACTAAACTGGTAGTTGAAAGCGCCGATGCCAACACAGTATTTTTGAAAGGACCAAACACCCCGTTAGGTGCCAATCGTAACGTAAACACAATGGTATCCGACGCGCCAACCGGTAAGGTGCTGGTGGCGGCAGTGGTAATGTTTGCTTGTCCTGCCCCGTCAAATCCGCCGTTAATAGTTAAACTACTTCCGGTAGAAGTGATGGTTGGTGCCATCACAATGGTAAAGGTAGTTGGAGGCGGGAACGTAGCCGTTAAACTTTCGGTAATTAAAACATTGTTCAGTACCACTGGTCCGATATTCTTAACCAGGATCCTATAACTTACATTGTAAGTGCCATCGGCATTCAGGGTTGGTGTACTAACGGACTTAGCCACTCCTAAAGTATTGTTAGCCGAACAATCAACCGGATTGAGGAATAAGGTGGTGTCTTTAAAGCAACCCGCGGCGTTAAACATCCTCACCGTATACGCGGTGGTTATAGTTGGATTAGGTAACGTACTCACAATAACGCCTGAGCCCGGAATATTTGCGGCTGTACCATAAACCGCGCTGCCAGTATAAGTAATGCCTGTTACATAATCAAAACGATCGCCTGCTCCAAAATTACCAAGCGTTATCTTGCCATCGTTATTGGTCATGGTTCCGCTGCACGAGGCATTGGTTATAGTGGCCGTAATTGAAATAGAAATATTTGTGGGAACCACTACGGTTGTTGATGAACTACAACCCGAATTTGGATCGGTTACAGTAACGGTGTAAGTACCTCCCACACTAACCGTAGGGTTTTGAGTAGCGGAAGTAAAGGTACCAGGTCCGGTCCATGTATAGGTTACAGGGAAACTTCCCGAATTACCAATTAATACCACTGTTTGCGTAGTACAAGTTATTGTTCCGGTAACACTGGCCGAAGCAGTAGGTATGGAAGTATCGGTTCCAACAGTAGTGGTAGTGGTGGTTGAACAACCGTTAACCGTATTGGTAACTATCACTGTATACGTACCCGTTGTATTGGTAGTAGGACTTTGTATGGCCGAAGTAAACGAACCTGGTCCGGTCCAAGCGTAAGTAACCGTTGTTGGATTAGAAGCGGCGCTGAGTGTGACAGTAGAAACCGTACACGTAATAGAACCGCTGGTAACTGTTAATATTGGTGATGCATTTACAACCACGGCAACTGTTCCTGTTCCTAAACAACCTAAATTATCACCGGTTACAGTATAGGTGGTGGTAATGGTTGGAGATACAACAACTGAAGTACCGGTTTGCGCGCCTGGATTCCAGGTGTAGGTGTTTCCACCCGCTCCGGTTAGTGTTGCTGAACTGCCGCTACATATAGAAGTTGGTGAAGCAACCGCAGTTATTGTAGGTAGTGGGTTAACCAAAATTGAACCTGCCAAAATTCCTGCCGTACATCCCGCGACACTGGTACCAATAACTGTATACGATGTTGTAATTGTTGGAGTAATTACCACAGTGCCTCCTACATTTCCGATAGGGAGCCATGTATAGGTGTTAGCGCCAGAGGCAGATAAAGTAGCGGTTCCGCTTCCACAAATAACTGTAGGAGTTAGTGTGGCCGTTAGTACCGGAAGTGGTATTGCGGTGATATTAATTGTAGCGGTGCTGCTGCAACCGCCGGTTGTACCAGTAACAGTATATACAGTTGTTCCAAGAACAACAGGTGTAACCGTAGCGCCATTCAATCCACCCGGATTCCAGGTATAAGACGTGGCGCCGCTGGCAGTTAAGGTAACCGTACCAAATGTACAAACCGTGTTAGATGAAGCAGAAACCGTTAAACTAGGTAAAGGGTTAACAGTAATTGTTCGTTGAACAGTAGACGTACAACCAAAAGCATTACTTCCGGTAATGGTATAAATAGTTGTAACGGTCGGCGACACTACCACATTAGTTCCGGTTAAACCTCCCGGCATCCAGGTAAAATTAACCGCGCCTGTGGCGATCATCGTGGCAGAACTTCCGGCACAAATAGTGAACGATGGAATGGCCGTTATCGTTAAACTTGGAAGAGGATTCATAATTACCGTAACCGTATTTGTACTTGTACAATTACCATTGGCACCAGTTAAGGTATAGGTTGTAGTTATTGTTGGTGTAACCACGGTTGTAAAAGTTGTTGCACCACCCGGCATCCAGGTATAAGAAGTGGCACCGCTACCGGTTAATGTGGCCGATGAACCCGCGCAAACCGCAGTTGGCGAACTGGTAGCAGTTAATGTTGGTGTTGGAGTTACCGATAAAGTAACAGTTGCCGTACCAATACAAAGCCAGCCATTGGTTTTCCCGAAACCACATAGGTGGTACTGATAACCGGCGATACCACCACTGTACCACCCGAAAGCGCACCCGGATTCCAGGTATAGGTTAAAGCGCCGCTGGCGGTTAAGGTACTTGAGCCGCCACTACAAATAACTGTAGGAGATGCTGAGGCCGTTAGTGTAGGAGTTGGATTAACAGATACTGACACCACCGCGGTGGAGGTACAAGCACCGTTAGCACCTGTTACAGTATAATTGGTATTTGCCACCGGAGCAACGGTTACCGACGTTCCGGTCAATCCACCCGGATTCCAGGTATAAGTGGTGGCGCCGCTTCCGGTTAAGGTGGCAGTTGAACCGGCACAAACCAAAGTTGGATTGGCGGTTGCTGATGTAAAGGATAAGGTGTTTACAATAACCGCCAATGTTGCAGTAGTTGTACAACCAAAGGCATTATCGCCGGTAACACTATAAGTAGTGGTAATAGTTGGATTCACTACAACCGTTCCACCCGACATACCACCCGGATTCCAGGTATAATTAGTAGCACCGGTAGCGGTTAGTGTTACACTTCCTGCCACACAAATAGAAGCAGCCGAAGCGGATAAAGTTAAAGTAGGATTTGGATTAACCGTTAATGCCGTAGTAACTGTGCTAACACATCCTGCAGCACTGGCACCGGTTAAAGTGTAAGTGGTAGAGACCGTTGGATTCACCACAGCGGTCGCGGTCGTCATTCCACCCGGCATCCAGGTATAAGTTACGGCACCGCTTCCGGTTAAAGTAGAAGTAGCACCGCTACATATCACCGTAGGAGCAGCCACTGCCGTAATTGTTGGAAGTCCATTTACAATTAAAGAAATGGTTTGCGTTGTGATGCAACTTCCATTAGCGCCATCAAGCGTATAAGTAGTGGTTACTGTTGGCGACACCGCAATTGTGGAGGTGTTCAATCCACCCGGACTCCATGTATAACTGGTAGCGCCACTACCGGTAAGGGTAGCAGTTGCGCCAACACAAATAGCCGTTGGAGAAGCGGTAGTAGTTAAGGTTGGTGTTGGTGTTACAGATAGTGTTACTGCCACCGTACTTGTACAACCTACGCCATTGGCACCGGTTAACGTATAGGTAGTGGTTGTGGTTGGAGAAACAACAACGGAGAAAGTATTCATGCCACCCGGCATCCAGGTATAAGTTAGAGCGCCCGATCCGGTAAGTGTTGCAGACGACCCACTGCAAATAACAGTAGGGTTACTAACAGCGGTTACAGTTGGTATAGGGTTAACGGTAAGCATAACGGTCTGCGTATTGAAGCAGAAACCACCGTTGGCACCGGTTAATGTATACGTGGTGGTAACAGTTGGGTTAACAACGGCGGTGGCGGTGGTCATACCTCCCGGTAACCAGGTATAGGTAGTAGCGCCGCTACCGGTTAAAGTGGCCGACGAACCGGCGCAAATTAATGTTGGGTTAACGCTGGCCGTAACAGTAGGTGTTGGTGTTACAACTAATACAACCGTAGCCGAGGCCGTACATCCAAAAGCATTGCTTCCGGTAACTGTATAGGTTGTTGTAAGCACCGGTGAAACTGATACTGTTTGTCCGGTTAACGCGCCCGGGTTCCAGGTGTAGGTGAGCGCACCGTTAGCTGTTAAAGTTGAGGAAGTGCCGCTGCAAATATTTGTTGGAGAAGCCGAAGCGGTTACTGTTGGATTTGGATTTACTACCAAAGCCACAGTGGCGGTACTGCCGCAAGTACCATTACTTCCGGTAACGGTATAAGTTGTATTTCCTGCGGGAGAAACGGTAACGGTTGTTCCAACCAATCCACCCGGGTTCCAGGTATAAGTTAAAGCGCCGCTTCCGGTTAAAGTAGCTGTTGCCCCTGCACAGATCGCCGTTGGGTTACTAACCGCGGTTACAGTAGGGATCGGATTTACTAATAATTGTATGGTTTGCGTACTGGTACACGATCCGTTAGCACCGGTTATCGTATAAATAGTAGTGATGGCCGGTGAAACTACAATACTGGAGGTGGTTGCTCCGCCCGGCATCCATGTGTAATTAGCCGCACCAACCGCTGTTAATGTTGATGATGATCCAATACAAATGGCTGTAGGAGATGCTGAGGCCGTTATAGTAGGTGTTGGGTTTACCGAAACCGAAACAACAGCCGTTGCAGTACAACCCGCAGAGGTGCCTGATACGGTATACTGTGTGGTTGACGCCGGACTAACCGAAACGGTTACGCCGTTAAGTGCTCCCGGATTCCAGGTATAAGTAGTAGCACCCGATGCCGTTAAGGTGGCCGATGATCCGCTACAAATAACCGTTGGCGAGGCGCTGGCGGTTACAGTAGGACTTGGATTAACCACTAATGCAACGGTAACGGTATTTCCCAAACAACTGCCATTAGACCCAACTACCGTATAGGTTGTTGTGGTACCTGGCGAGACCGTTACATTGGCGCCATTTAATCCGCCGGGATTCCAGGTGTAACTGGAAGCACCGACCGCTGATAATGTTGAACTTGATCCGGCGCAAATGGTTGCCGGAGAGGCTGAGGCCGTTATAGTAGGTGTTGTGGTAACCGATAAGGTAACTGCCACCGAAGCCGAACAACCTGCTCCGCTATTTCCGGTAACGGTATACGTGGTAGTTACACCAGGAGAAACAACTATTGAAGACGTTAATGAACCGCCCGGCATCCATGTGTAGTTAACCGCGCCCGAAGCGGTAAGTGTTGCTGAACTGCCGCTGCAAATACCGGTTGGTGATGCCACTGCGGTTATAGTAGGACTCGGATTAACCGTTACCATTGCAGTAGTTGTACCTGTACAACCCGCATTGGCACCTGTTACAGTATAAGTGGTGGTGACCGTTGGATTCACAGTAACGAATGCGCCGGTTAAAGCTCCCGGGTTCCAGGTGTATGTTGAAGCACCGAAAGCGGTTAAAGTGGCCGTGTTGCCCGGACAAATAGAGGCCGGATTTGAAAACGCTACCACTGTTGGAGTAGAATTAACTGTTAGCACGACCGTGGTGGAGGCCGAACAGGTAGCGCCGGTTGAACCCGTGACCGTATAAATGGTGGTAGTGGTTGGTGAAACAACAATACTTGAAGTGGTAGCTCCGCCGGGCATCCAGGTGTAACTGGTAGCGCCGCCGGCTGTAAGTGTTGAACTTCCACCGCTTGAACAAATACTGGTTGGTGTAGCAGATGCCGTGACCGTTAGTGCCGAATTTACGGTGACCTGAAAAGTGAATGTGCCGCTACAGGTACCTGAGACGGCAGCCACGGTATAAATGGTTGTGGTGGTTGGACTGACGACTATAGAGGACGTAGTTTGCCCACCGGGGCTCCACGTATAGTTAGTAGCACCGGCTGCTTGTAGCGTGGTGGAATTTCCGGAACAAATGGTTGCAGAAGGAACAGCAGTAATGGTGACAGGAGGTGTGAAAGTTAGATTAACCACACGGTAAATAGGATTACACACACCAACAGGTGTCATTTGTATAGTATAATTTCCGGCAACAGAACCTAAAATGGTTTGGGTAGTTGCGTTGCTAACCCCACTTAATGGAGGACCATCCCAATCGTAAGGATTTAATCCGTTTGGCGCAGTTAAAGTAGCGGTTGTTCCGCACGGCGCGGTAGCGTTTACAGTGATAGAAGGCGCGGAAATAACATTTCCGTTAACAGTAATACCAAAGGTGTTGCAATTAGAATCGAAATAAGAATAACCGGCGTGTCCTCCAAAAGCGCAATCGCCAACGGTAACTTCAATAGTTACGCAGGAGGTCATGTAAGAGGTTAAGTCGATGGAATATTTTTGCCAGGTGGAATTAGCTTTCCAAACCACACCGCCAATGGTGTAGCTGGTCCACGAGGTTGGACCTGTACCTAAACACGATGCGCCGTTAGGAGGCGTGATACTGAAAGTAGGACAAAGCAAAAGATTTCCTAAGCAATCTTTTACCCTCACATACATAAACGGCTGATCGCAACAACCATGTCCAAATGTGGTATTTTGATTAATGGCTATATAGGCAAATTCATATAAGAAGTTTGTAGAGGTAACATTGAAAGTTTGTTGCAAACGCACCACGCTTCTGTCGCCTGTTGGTGTTCCGTCGTTCAGCTTTACAACTTTATTTCCCGCAAACGGTGAAGCGCCTACTGCGCCAACTATAGGATCAACAAATGGTGTTGTCATCATTGCTCCAACTGTTCCGCCTAGTACTGCCGCAGTTGGTGTTGGTACATGCGAACAAGTACTGGTATTAGTTCCTAAAGAAAGTGTCCAACCCGCTATACTGTTCAGTTCAAATCCTTCGTTTACACAAGGGGCCGCCATTATTCCGCCACCACCACCTTTTAGATCGGTGTTGCCTGATGGAGAGGTAGTAGGAAGCTGGATCAAATTAGCTTCAACGATCTGTTTGGTTACATTTAAATGGTATTTTGCATCAATGAACGCTCGTTTCTGGTAATACATATAGCCTTTGATATCATCCGCGTCAATGCCATTGGCAAGAGCGGCTGATTTTATTGCTGATTCGCTGAAACCTTGTAAGGAGTCGTAACTAAAAATGTAATTGATTCCCCAATTTGGCGATTGTGCTTTTATGTTAATGCCATAAATTAAAAGGGCCGACAGTAACAGTAATTTGTAGATATTCCTCATGCAAAAAATTTTAAAAAACGAAGTATAATATTACTAAAAAAAACCGAACAACTAAAACATTTTAATAAATAAAAAAACCGATCCAATCAATACAAATTCTAAACAAAAAAAAACTCCTTTATAATTGCTCATAACTCGTTAATTAACTCCTAAAATTCTCAATTCCAGAATTTTAAAATTCTCACCAAATATTGCCCTCATTCTTAAAAAATCCCAAAGACTGATAATTGCCTACTTAATTATGTACATTTGTTAAATCGTATGAGTAATGTTATTTCCCTTTTACCCGAAAATGTAGCTAATCAGATCGCCGCCGGAGAAGTTGTTCAAAGACCTGCATCTGTTGTTAAAGAATTACTCGAAAATGCCATTGACGCGGGTGCTACACAAATTAAATTAATTGTTAAAGACGCGGGTAAGACCTTGATCCAGGTAATTGATAATGGCGCAGGCATGAGTCCTTTTGACGCGCGCATGTGTTTTGAACGTCATGCTACTTCAAAAATAAAAAGTGCCGACGATCTTTTTAGTTTAAACACCAAAGGTTTTAGAGGCGAGGCGTTGGCCAGTATCGCTGCTGTTTCGCAGGTAGAATTAAAAACTAAACAAGATAGCGATACCGTTGGGCAATTACTGGAGATTGAAGGTGGAAAATTTACCAAACAAAGCGAATGCCAATGCGCCACCGGCTCTCTTTTCAGTATCAAAAATTTATTTTACAATATACCGGCTCGTCGTAATTTTTTAAAAGAAGACGGCACTGAACTCAAACACATTATTGATGAATTTGAACGTGTGGCACTGCCCCACCCCAACATTCATTTTATAATGTATAGCAACACTAACGAACTGTTCAATTTGCCGGCAACCAATTTAATGCAACGCATTATGGGTTTGTTCAGCAATTCACTCAGTCAAAAGTTGGTGCCAATTGAACAGACCACCGATGTGGTTAAGATCACCGGATACGTAGGTAAACCCGAAACCGCTAAGAAAAAACGCGGCGACCAGTATTTTTTCGTGAATAACCGTTTTATAAAAAGCGCTTATTTAAATCACGCGGTTTATGAAGCTTATCGCGAATTGATAGCCGGCGATTCGCATCCGGCCTGGTATTTATTTTTAGAAGTTGATCCCAAAAATATTGATGTCAATATTCATCCCACCAAAACCGAAATTAAATTTATTGACGAAAAGACCATTTACGCTTTACTGCACAGTTCGGTGAAACGCGCATTGGGAAAAGCCAATGTGGGGCCAAGTTTGGATTTTGAATCGGAAATGAGTTTTAACACCAGTTTTTCGGCCGATAAGGTTATTGCTCAACCAAAAATAAGTACTAATCCCGATTACAATCCTTTTAAGTCATCGGGTAGCGGATACAAACCCGAAGAAAGCGGATTACAAAAAAGCAACAAACAACATTGGGAAACGCTGTACGAAGGATTTAAGAATAGCGATCCAAGCGAATTACTTGACCAGCCGTTGCAAAAGGAAATTGCCGAGCGCGAGCAGTTGCAACACGAAACGGTTAGTTATAAAACCTTTCAAATACTGGGTAAATACATTGTAACCTCCTTTGGACAAAACGTGGTTTGCATCGATCAGCAAAGAGCACACGAACGCGTTTTATACGAACATTTTTTAGGGGCCAAAGAACAAAAACCGGTCTCATCGCAACAGCTTTTATTTCCGGTGCATGTAGAATTAAGCAACAACGATTTTATTTTAGTGGAAGGTTTGCTCAACGAATTTAAATTGCTGGGATTTGACATGGAATTGTTTGGTAAGAACAATATTGCGGTGAACGGCACCCCTTCGGAACTGGGCGAGTTCAATATCCAGCAAATGATAGAAAGCGTTTTAGAGAATTATAAGCTTAACACCCTAGACCGTAAAATGGATGTGCACGATAATTTATGTCGGGCATTGGCTAAAGATACCTGCATAAAATACGGTAAAAATTTAGAGGAAGACGATATGCAAACCATTGTTTCTCATTTATTGCGTTGCGAAAACGCGCTTTACAGTCCAAGCGGCAAACCTATAATAATGGAAGTGACCAAAAACGATCTGGACACTTTCTTTAAGAAGTAATTGTTATGAGTTACCAGGAATTCAGGCCACGTACCTTTCAAACACTTCCGCCGGTTATTAAAAATCTTTTAATAATCAATATTCTATTATTTGCTACAACCTGGGTTTTAAAGAACCGGATGAATATCGACCTCAACGATCTTTTAGGTCTTCATTATATTACCGCGCCCGATTTTAAACCGCATCAATTTGTGACCTATTTATTCATGCACGGCAGTTTAACGCACTTATTCTTTAACATGTTTGCCGTATGGATGTTTGGTTCGGTTTTGGAAAACACCTGGGGCTCCAAACGCTTTTTGATCTATTATTTAATTACCGGTTTTGGCGCGGCCCTAATACAATATGTGGTCTTTTACTTTGAAATTGGTCCTGTAATGGATTCGGTAAATGCGCTTCAAAGTAATTTAACTGTTGAGAATTTTGAGAATTTTGTTAACTCGCCCGATTTTCAAAACAAAGTCTCAAGAGAATTCTATTATACCTTCGATAAATTTGTGCGTGATTATAATTTTGCGAAAGAAAGTTCGGATGAAAAAGCTTTAAGTCTGGCCTCGGGCTTTTTACTTGATTTTAAGAACCAATACCTTAATTCGCACCTCGTAATAGGGGCCTCGGGTTCGCTCTTCGGATTATTACTGGCGTTTGGGATGCTTTTTCCCAATACCTTATTATACGTTTACTTTTTAGTACCCATAAAAGCCAAATGGTTTGTAATGATATATGGTGCTATAGAATTAATTTCGGGAATACGTGCCAGTGCCGAAGATAACGTGGCCCATTTTGCGCATTTGGGCGGCATGCTTTTTGGATTTATTATATTAATGATCTGGCGGCGTAACCGAAACTATTTTCATTGATGAATTTTTGGGAAAACATAAAGCGCACCTTTAGCCAACAAAGCAAATTAACCGTGCTCATTATCTTAAATGTGGCGGTTTTTTTAACCGTTAATATTGGCGTTCACATTGCGCACATTAATTTACTTCCTTTTTTGGCCCTTCCTCTTAATGTAAACGAGTTCATTTTCAAATTCTGGACCCTGTTTACCTATATGTTCACCCATTCGGAACTGGGGCACGTATTCTTCAATTTACTTTTGCTTTTCTTTTCTGGACAAATGTTCTATTCGATCCTGGGAGAAAAAAAACTCATTTACGTTTACGCCATGAGTGGCATTGCCGGTGGCGCCCTGTTATTGATCCTGAGTCTTCTTATTCCTGAAGCATTTGCCGGCAGTATTTTATTGGGCGCCTCGGCCTCAGTTATGGGGGTGGTAATGGCGCTGGCAGTTTATACCCCCAACATGCCTGTTTACCTGTTTGGACTATTGGAAATGCGCTATAAATACTTTGCGTTACTGGTTTTTATTTTAAGCACGGTGATCGATTTTTCGGTAAATACCGGCGGTAAAGTTTCACACATTGGCGGGGCTTTATTTGGGCTTTTATACAGCTATATGCTTAAAAACGGCAAGGATATTTCCAATATTTCCTTTATCCCGGCAAAGAAAAGCAAGCTTAAAGTTGTGCAAGGCTCAAGGCCTCAAAATCAGGCCTCTTCCAATACCACTGAGGATAAATACCTTGACAGTTTACTGGATAAGATCTCCAAAAGCGGGTACGACAGTTTAACAAAGAAAGAAAAGGACGACCTCTTTAAACTTTCACAAAAAAAGTAATTTTGTATTAACGCCATTTTTCTTAACTTGAGCGCTTATTTAATGAACTCTAAAAGGTCCATATTTATTTTAGTTCTCACTTTTTTCTGTGTTAATTTATTTTCACAGTCAAAAGGCAAGAAAATGGAAGTTGAAGATGCGGATGAACACATGAAGCACGGCAACTACGTTATGGCCTTACCAATTTACCGCGACCTTCTTAAAAAGGATAAAGAGAACAAGAAACTGGAGTATAAACTCGCCATTTGTTACCTCAATACCAATTTTAACCGAACCGAAGCGATCAAATATTTGGAGGACGTAGTTAAGGATGAAAAATTTGATGAGGATGCATGGTTTCACCTTGGTCATGCTTATCACTTAGCCAACAAAGTGGATGATGCCCTTAAAGCTTTTAACCGCTATAAAGAACTTCATCCTAAAAAGAACAAAGAAGCCGATCGCCAGATCCAGATGTGTAATAACACCAAGCAGTTCATGGCATTTCCTGTAAACGTTACGTTCGCTAATTTGGGAAAAGAAATAAATTCGGAAGACCCGGATTATTATCCTTTCGTTAACTCCGATGAAACGTTTTTGGTTTTTACTTCACGCCGAAAAGAAAATATTGGTGGTAAGCGTATTGAAGTAGATGGTTACCATCCCAGCGACGTATATTATAGCAAGGTTGAAAATGGCAAATGGACCAAAGCCGTTAATGCCGGAAATGCTATCAACACAGGTCTCGACGAGCAAACCGTTTGGCTTAAGCCCGATGGTAGCGAAATGATGACCTATATTGACCACATTGATAAATTCGGTGATCTATACCTCAATCTTAAAAGACCCAATACCGGCGATTTTATGAAAGGAAAATTATTGAATGAAGAAGTAAATAAAAAAGTGGAAACATCGGGTTGTTTTGGTCCGGATGATAACAGCATTGTTTTTGCCAGAAGAGAAAGTGTTACTTCCAAGAGCGATCTTTACATGTGCCGTAAACTTCCTAACGGAACCTGGGGTATGCCATTTATGTTGCCCGATGAAATAAACAGCGAGTACAACGAAGATTTTCCATTCTTATCAGGCGATGGTATCACGTTATATTTTTCTTCTGAAGGGCATAACAGCATGGGAGGGTTCGATCTTTTTAAGTCGGTTTACAATCCTGAAAATAATACCTGGACCATGGCCGAAAATCTTGGTTACCCTATCAATACACCCGATAACGAAAGAAGTATCAGTTTAACGCCTGATAACCGTGTTGGATACATTAGCGCTTTCCGTTCGGGCGGACAAGGAGATCTGGATATTTACCGTATACGCTTTAACGAGAATGAACAGATCACCCGTATCATTACCGGTAAATTATTTTTGGGTGATTCGTTGAGTAAGCCCGGCAGCACCATTGGTTTAATAGTTGCTACCAATACTGCCAACAACGAAGAATACAATTTTGTGCCTCACAGTAAAACCGCCAAGTTTGTGATGGCCTTACCTGCAGGAACCTATAATATCTCTGTTGAATCGGAAGGTTACATTCCGTTAAAAGAAACCATTACCATTTCCGATATCGGTTCTTTGGAAATGGAAAAGAATAAGAATTACATTCTTAAAAAGAAATAACCTTTCCGGTAATGAAACGTATCCTGAAAATATTTTTATGTGTTTTCATAGCAAACGCTGCTCTGGCCGCTGATCCGTTTCCGGTGCCACCCTACTCTTACCAGATCGCTTTATTAAAATATAACGGCGGTGGCGACTGGTACGCTAATCTTGAAACTTCTTTGCCTAACCTTATTAAATTTTGCAACGATAATTTAAAGACCAATATCAATCCTGAACAGGGAATTGTAGATGCCGGCAGTATGGAGATCTTTAATTATCCTTTTGTACATGTTACAGGACATGGCAATATTATTTTTTCCACTCAGGAGGCAGATAATCTGCGCAATTATTGATGAAATATAGAAAGCGCAGATCATGCGATAATTACGGAATGGATAAATTCATTCGCACGCAAATGAAAAAGCTTTTCTGAATTGGATTTTATTGAATTACCCTTCAATCATCCTATTTACCATCAGAAATACGATTTCCCGAAAGGCCTTCCAAAGATCCACGAACACGATAATAAAGCGCCACAGGTTTTAGTTCAACGAGTAACGGACGCCTGGTCTGTTTTTATGATGTGGTGTAGAATGTGACCTTACATTTGATGGGAAAGTTATTTATATCCATAAGGAGGTCCTGAAACTCCAGAAAAAGCGAAAATGGGCTAATATTTTTATCGTACGTTTATGAGCGAAAATAAAATTAGTCATAGAAATAATTTAAATTTATATACCATGACCTTTGAAGAAAAAATAAACGCCGATGTAAAAGCGGCCATGTTGGCTAAAGACAGTAAAAAACTGGAAGCTTTGCGTGCCATAAAAAATGTGGTGATCATTTTAAAAACATCTCCCGAAGGCATTTCGGATGATTCTATTATGAAAACCATTGCTAAAGAAGTGAAAAAGAGAAAAGAATCGGCCGATATTTTTACAAAGCAGAACCGTGCCGACCTTGCGGAGGTGGAATTGTTTCAGGCCAACATTATGGAGCAGTATTTACCGAAGCAATTAAGCAACGATGAAATAAAAGCCGAATTGCAAAAGATCATTTCGCAGGTGGGCGCAACCTCAGCAGCCGATATGGGAAAAGTAATGGGCGTTGCCAGTAAAGCCTTTGCGGGCAAAGCCGATAATAAAATTGTTTCGCAGTTGGTAAAAGAATTGTTGGGATAATTTGCTTGATAAAATCCCTTTTAATACTCGCTTTTTCGTTTTATTCGCTTACAGCGTTTTGCCAAATAAAAGAACCTGATTATGTATTGGAGACCCCGCGAGATTACGAAAAATTTCCCGCGCTCAATGCCAATTATATTGAGATATTAGGTAACGGCGGGTTGTATTCCATTAATTTTGAACGCCTATTTTTATATAAAGAAAAATTTAAGATCTCGGGTCGTGGTGGCGGAGCGGTAAATTTTAACGGCTATCATATTGAACAAGCCTACCTCATCGAAAATTCTTACATCTTTTTTTCAGGTAATCATCACTTAGAAATTGGTCCGGGCCTAACCATGCAACGACAGTACAATCCTTCTTGTCCTGACAGTACAGTATCGCGTTGGGAAAATGTTTGGATAGCCATGTTTAGGTTTGGTTACCGTTACCAAAAACGTGATGAAGGCTTTTTCTTAAAGGCGGGTGTGCTTCCAATTTATTATACAAAACACACTTGTTATACCGAATTTCCGCCGGTGAATTGGTTTTGGGCAGGCGTAGCGCTTGGTGTGAGTTTTTGATTTACTCCGGTTTAAATTTTAATTGCCACTCTTCTTTTTTCCAGTCAATTATTTCACCCGATTTCTGCGTAAGCTTACCCGTAACGTCTATCCATCCTTCCCAAAAATGATAATTCGGATCTTTATCCTTAGCAGGCTGTTCCGTTACAACATGACCACGCATGTAGATCCGTCCGTCTTTTTCTGTTCGCAAATACGACACCACCGGATTATTTAAAAGTGTATAAGCGCCCAGTGTTTTATCCCAAAGTAATTTTCCGGTTTTATCATAACAAATTACACGTTCCGAACCGCCTCTGTACCGTTTGTTATCGTACGACAACATAAAGACAAAATAATTGCCTTTGGTATCCTGCGCTACACTCTGCGCTTCCATTTCGCTGAATTGCTTCTTAATTAATTTTTGCCATTGCTTCTTACCTTCTTTATTTAATTTTAAAAGGGCTGTCCCTTCATCGCCATCACCAAAAGCCGCCGCTCCGCCATCTGCCGTTAATATTATTGGTGCACCATATCCAGGTTTATCAATGAATGCTTCCATATAACTGTAAGAACTCATATGGTATTTAAGCAGGGAATCTTTGGCAAGTTTAATGGTCATCTGACCGTAACCTAAAGAAGCAACAAACGACAAAAGAAGAAATACTCTTTTCATGAATTTCTTATTATAACCTATTTAGAAAACTCACCACAACCTTTAAATTCTTTTTTATCATAAAAGATCTTTACCTGCCGTGATAAAACATCACCCGCGCTATTGGTACACGGTTTTTTTATAAGCATAAATGTAAATGGTCCCTTACCCAACGAATCGTTCTTGATATTAAACGATTCTTCATAATTGTTCCAATAGATCATACTATCGTTTGGCTGCTTCAACCTCTCAAATTCAAATTTTTGATCACCGTAATTTAGCCGGGCTTTTATTACTTTCTTATAAATTTCAAGGGTCCAGCCGGGCTCAAACCCAGATGCTTTAAATAACAATTTGGTCCTGTCGCCCACGGTATCAGCTGCTGGAGTACCGGTATCAATAGCAGCTATTGCATTCTCAAGGGCCTTTATTTCTTTTTCTTTATCGCCGCACGAAAAAAACAAAACCGCCAAGACACAAACCAATACTAAGTTTTTCATTGTCAAATTAACCTTTTCTTTTCAATACGTTATTTACTGCCTCAACGATGTTAACAGTATCCAGTCCGTATTTTGTCATTAATTGATCGGGCGTTCCACTCTCACCAAAGCTATCATTAACGCCAACAAATTCCTGAGGTGTTGGTAATTTACGCGACAATAATTGCGCTACGCTATCACCTAAGCCACCATTTATTTGATGTTCCTCGGCTGTAACCACACACTTTGTTTTTAAAACCGATTTTAAAATTGCATCATCATCTAACGGTTTTATAGTATGTATATTTATTAATTCAACACTTATGCCTTGCGCTTCTAATTTCTCGCAGGCTTCAATGGCTTTCCAAACCAAATGACCGGTAGCGATAACGGTTACATCAGTGCCTTCATTCAGCATCACCGCTTTTCCAATTTCAAATTTCTGATCGGCTGCAGTAAAGTTAGGTACAGAGGGGCGACCAAAACGTAAATATACCGGACCCACATGTTTTGCAATAGCTATAGTTGCCGCTTTTGTTTGATTAAAATCACACGGATTAATTACCACCATACCCGGTAACATTTTCATTAAACCAATGTCTTCTAATATCTGATGAGTAGCGCCATCTTCGCCTAATGTTAAACCTGCATGCGAGGCGCATATTTTCACGTTCTTTCCTGAGTAAGCTACGCTTTGACGAATCTGATCATACACACGACCCGTACTAAAATTGGCGAATGTTCCGGTGAATGGAATTTTTCCACCTATGGTTAAACCTGCGGCCAAACCGATCATGTTAGCCTCTGCAACACCCGTTTGAAAAAAGCGCTCCGGAAATTCTTTCGCAAACGCATCCATCTTTAGCGACTCCGTTAGGTCAGCACAAAGTGCCACCACTTCTTTGTTCTGTTTTCCAACTTCCAAAAGTCCTGCTCCAAAGCCCGAACGTGTATCTTTTTTTTCTGTAAAGGTGTACTTTTTCATAGAGCCGGTTGCGGTTTTAGTTTTTTCCATATTAAGTTGTTTTTGTATTTAATTAGTGTCATTTTTTAAAATAAATTTAGTTCAGTTTTACATTAGTGGTTGATCCCGATGTTACGGTAAAATTTCGCTCAACGGTCTTTAAAGTTTCTTTAACGCCATCGTATCTGAATTCCAGTTTGTACTTTCCGGGTTGCAAGTAAATGATCTCGGTTTGCAAATTTGTATTTAAATTGCACACCCAGGTCACTTTTTTTCCGTCATCCTCATAAATACTGCCGTATCCGCTTGCTAGTTTATTTACATACACATTTCCGGAAGTTGGAATTTTAATAGCATTGGTAGCGCTTTGCTTGATCTCTACGTCTGTCATTTTTATTCGGGGTAAGGTCAAGATCTCCAGATCGTATTTCCCCACAATATATTTTTCGGTCTTGCCAAATTCCTGAACGTTGAGCGTTTTCATTTCGCCCGCTTTGCGTACAATGGTGGTAGGATAATATTTACTGATAGGTCCTTCCAGATCCATTTTCAAAAAACCTTGTGGCGCATCAACAGGAATGGTATTGTGTTTACCTCTTGTAATAGTGATGTTGTTTTTTTCAACAGGTGGAATGGTATGAACCGTTAGGTTATATTTTATGTCCGGATCCAAAACCAGCGTATCCGGATTTCCTTTTGCATTGATGGTATGCAAATAATTATACTTTACCACTTTCGAATTTGCATCGTAAAAGGTCATATTCACATCGGTCTCAACCGGTTTCTTATAAATATCCAGCAGATCAACCTGTACTGTAGTTTGCGATAAGGCTTCGGTTAAAACCAATTTTAAGATGTCGCCAAAATTAGCTTCGTTACTTACATCATAAAATTTTCCCATGCAACCAAACACATCGGCAAACTTTACATCCAATCCTACGCCAATAACAAATGGCCTAAGGAAAATTCCTTTTTTTTGCATGGCTACCGAAACTTCGCACGGGTTTCCTTCACACTCTTCAATACCATCGGTGATTAAAATAACCAGATTACGGCAATTGCTGCAAGGCGTAAAATCGTTAACGCATTCTTTTAAAGAATAAGCAATGGGCGTTGTTCCTAATGGTTCAAGTTTATTGATGCGCTGTTTTATTTTAGGGGCGCTTGATGAGGCAGTTTCAAAAGGAACTTCGAGTTTGGTATCTTTACAATTACGCTCGGGTTTTATAAATGTTGTATGGCCGTAACAACGTAAACCGAGTTCCAGATCAGGTAAATTCTTTAAGCTATCTAAAAATTTCGACATTACTTGTTTTGCCACTTCAATCTTAATATTACTGTTCCACGGTGCATACATACTATACGAATCGTCGAATATGAACAGGATGCGATTAGTTTGAGAATTAAGAATTAAGAATGTAGAATTAAGAATTAAAAAAAGAACAAGAGTATACTTTTTCAAACCAAAATTCTTATCCCGATAGCTATCGGGACTTAATTCCGCATTCTTCATTAAATTAATAATCACTATCCGTTCCAACCAATTGTAACAAGGCCTGTCCTAATTGTTCGTCGTTAGGCGCTTTGCCGTGCCACTTATGTGTTCCTGTCATAAAATCAACACCAAATCCCATTTCGGTATGCATCAATATTACAATAGGTTTACCTTTTCCTAAAAATGTTTTCGCGTTATTCAATCCGGCGATCACATCTTCCAACACGTTACCATTTTTCACTTCTAACGTTTCCCATCCAAATGCTTCGAACTTCGCTTTTAAATTTCCTAATGATAAGATCTTATCCACATCGCCGTCAATTTGTCGGCCGTTATAATCAACGGTAGCAATGTAATTATCTATTTTATTGGCGGCAGCGTACATGGCGGCTTCCCAAATTTGTCCTTCCTGCAATTCACCATCACCATGTAAACTATAAACAATATTTTTATCGCCGTTCAGTTTTTTTGCCAACGCTGTACCACAGGCAACACTCATGCCTTGTCCTAATGAACCACTCGACATTCTTACACCGGGTAAATGTTCGCGTGTGGTAGGGTGACCTTGCAAACGGGTATTGAGTTTGCGAAATGTTTTTAATTCTTCCACCGGAAAATAACCGCTACGCGCCAATACCGAATAAAACACCGGCGATATATGACCATTACTTAAAAAGAAAACATCTTCTCCTTTACCATCCATGGTAAAATTTTTGGGATCATGTTTCATGATCACTTTGTATAACGCAACGAAATATTCGGTACAACCCAGCGAACCGCCCGGAGATGTCCTGAGTTTACAGCGTGTACCATTCGCACAATATCCCTGCGAACCTGGGTGCATAAATTTTTTAATTGGGAAATGTCGGCCATAGCTTAAGATTTTGAACAAAAATACTATTTGCAGTTGGCTGATAAGCAGAATGTTGAAAATCAAAGTCAGGATGTTAAAAACTATGTTTAATAGAAAATATCAACAAAATTGACAGATGCCCCCTCACTTTGGTATATTTGCAGGTTTTAAAAGAGGTTTTACGTCGAAAACAACCTGTATAAAACCTTTCTTTTGACTTTTAACTTATGATTTTTAACTTTTTTATATGGCTTTAAAGTGCGGGATAGTAGGTTTACCAAATGTTGGAAAATCGACCCTTTTTAATTGTTTAAGTAATGCAAAAGCACAGGCGGCCAACTTCCCGTTTTGTACCATTGAACCCAATGTGGGTGTGATCACCGTTCCCGACGAACGTTTGAATAAATTATCGGAACTCGTTAAGCCTCAGAACATCGTTCCAACTACAGTAGAAATTGTTGACATAGCAGGATTGGTGAAAGGTGCCAGCAAAGGCGAAGGATTAGGAAATAAATTTTTAGGAAATATCCGCGAGTGTAACGCTATTTTGCATGTGTTGCGTTGTTTTGATGACCCAAATGTGGTGCATGTAGACGGTTCGGTAAATCCGGTGCGCGATAAAGAGATCATTGATACCGAACTTCAATTGAAAGATTTGGAAAGTGTGGAAGGCAAAATGAAAAAATTTGAGAAGATCGCGAAAACCGGGAATGATAAAGAAGGTGTACGCACTTATAACACCCTAATGAAATTTAAAACGGCTTTAGAGGCCGGCCAATCGGCGCGTTCCGTTCAGGTGGGTGAAGACGAATTGCCGTATTATCAGGATCTGCACTTACTCACCATTAAACCGGTGATGTATGTTTGCAATGTGGATGAAGCTTCGGCTAAAACCGGAAATAAATACGTGGATGCCGTTCGCGAAGCTGTGAAAAGCGAAAATGCCGAGATATTGGTGATCACTGCTCAAATGGAAAGTGAAATTGCTTCGCTTGAAACTTACGAAGAAAAACAAATGTTCCTTCAGGAAATGGGGTTGGATGAGCCGGGCGTAAATAAATTAATTAAGTCGGCTTACAAATTATTGAACCTGCAAACCTATTTTACGGCGGGTGTAAAAGAAGTGAGAGCATGGACCATCACCAAAGGCATGAAAGCGCCGGAAGCTGCAGGCGTGATCCATACTGATTTTACGAAAGGCTTTATTAAAGCAGAAGTAATTTCTTATAATGATTTTACCACGCTTGGATCAGAAGCAGCATGTAGGGAAGTTGGAAAACTAAAGATCGAAGGAAAAGAATATGTTGTTAACGATGGAGATGTGATGCATTTTAGGTTTAATGTTTAGGAAAAGTACTAAGATTAAAGTATCAAGATTAAAGTATCAAGATTGAAGTATCAGGATTAAAGTATCAAGATTAAAGTATCAGGATTAAAGTATTACAATGAAGAATCATGAGATAGATTACAAGATTTCCGGTGAGGAATTACAGTGCGTAGAGATCGAACTCGACCCACAGGAAGCCGTTATTGCCGAGCCCGGAAGTTTTATGTACATGACCGAAGGCATTGAAATGGCCACCATGTTCGGCGATGGTAAAGAGACCAGTTTTATGGGAAAATTATTTACCGCCGGAAAACGCATGTTAACTGGCGAAAATCTTTTCATGACCGTTTATTCCAATACATCAAATCAAAAACGCCAGGTAACTTTTGCAGGACCTTATACCGGAAAAATAATTCCGATGAATTTGGCGCAATTGGGCGGAAAAATAATTTGTCAGAAAGATAGTTTCTTATGCGCCGCAAAGGGAGTTGATATTGGAATAGAGTTTCAAAAAAAGTTAGGCACCGGTTTATTTGGCGGCGAAGGTTTTATTATGCAGAAACTGGAGGGCGATGGCATGGCCTTTGTTCACTCGGGTGGATACATCATTGAACGTGATCTTCAAGCCGGCGAACTATTAAAAGTAGATACCGGATGTTTGGTGGCTTTTACGCAAACAGTAAATTACGATATACAATTAGTGAAAGGCGTAAAGAATGTGATCTTTGGCGGCGAAGGTATGTTTTATGCTACCCTACGCGGCCCCGGAAAAATTTGGTTGCAGTCGTTACCGATCAGCCGTTTAGCAGGAAGAATTTTATCCTACGGTGGTGGCCGACGTAAAGAAGAAGGAAGTATATTAGGAGGAATTGGAAATTTATTTGATGGGGATTAATGAGAGTTTTAACTGTTTAGTGATTAGTTTTTAATATGAAAGACTATTAAACACTAAAAACCAAGAACTAAAAATTAAATATAAAATGGCTAAATCAAACTACGACGAAAGCAGTATAAAATCCCTCGACTGGAAAGAACACATCCGTACCCGTCCCGGCATGTACATTGGTAAACTGGGCGATGGTTCGGCGTTTGACGATGGTATTTATGTACTGATAAAAGAGATCATGGACAATTGTATTGACGAGTTCATGATGGGAGAAGGGAAAAAAATTGAGGTCAATATTAAAGATGGTGTTGTTTCTATTCGCGACTATGGCCGTGGTGTTCCTTTAGGGAAATTAGTGGATGTGGTTTCTAAGATCAACACCGGTGGTAAATACGACAGCGAAGCGTTTAAAAAATCAATCGGTTTAAATGGTGTGGGAAGTAAAGCGGTTAACGCTTTATCCAATAATTTTAAAATAATCTCTTTTCGCGAAGGCCAGAAAAAAACCGCTGAGTTCACAAGAGGCGTATTGCTAAAAGAATCAAAACTTGAAAAAACCACAGAGGCTAACGGTACTTATGTGGAATTTAAGCCCGATGATACCATCTTTAAAAAATACCATTTTGTGCACGAATACCTGGATCGCATGATCTGGAATTACGCGTTCCTGAATACAGGATTAACCTTGTATTTGAACGGTACCGAATACAGATCGGAAAATGGTTTAAAAGATCTGTTAGAAAAAAATATTTCGGGAGAAATTTTATATCCTATCATTCACCTGAAAGGCGATGATATTGAAATTGCCATGACACACAGTAACGAACATTATTCGGAAGAATATTATAGTTATGTGAACGGACAATACACCACACAAGGCGGTACCCACCAGGCCGCTTTTCGGGAGGCTGTTGTTAAGACCATACGCGAGTTCTTTAAAAAAGATTACGACCCTAGTGATGTTCGTAAATCCATCATCGCCGCGGTATCGGTAAAAGTTCAGGAACCGGTATTTGAATCGCAAACAAAAACCAAATTAGGATCGCAGGAAATTGCACCGGGCGGACAATCTATCAGATCATTTGTGGGCGATTTCATTAAACAACAATTAGACAATTACCTTCATAAAAATCCCGAGACAGCCAAAGCCATTGAGGCAAAAATACAGTAGAATGAGCATGAACGCAAAGAGCTTTCGGGCATTCAGAAATTAGCAAGGGAACGTGCTAAAAAAGCGTCGCTTCATAATAAAAAATTACGCGACTGTCGTATCCATTTAGATGACAATAAAGACCCGCGCCGCTTAGAAACTACTATTTTTATTTGCGAGGGTGATTCGGCCAGCGGCTCTATCACAAAAACGCGCGACGTAAATACCCAATCGGTATTCAGTTTAAAAGGAAAGCCGTTGAATTGTTTTGGTCTTGGTAAAAAAGTAGTATACGAGAACGAAGAATTTAATTTATTACAAGCGGCGCTCAACATTGAAGAAGGCTTGGACGACTTACGTTATAATAACGTGGTGATCGCTACTGATGCCGATGTGGATGGTATGCACATCCGTTTATTGTTACTTACTTTTTTCTTACAATTCTTTCCTGATCTTGTAAAGAACGGTCACGTATACATTTTGCAAACTCCTTTGTTCCGCGTAAGAAATAAAAAAGAAACGGCCTATTGCTACAGCGACGAAGAACGCCGCGCGGCCATTGCGAAATTAGGTCCAAAGCCCGAGATCACCCGCTTTAAAGGATTAGGTGAGATATCTCCCGATGAGTTCAAACACTTTATTGGAAAAGACATTCGCTTAGAGCCTGTATTGTTAGATCAACAGGCTTCTATACAGCAATTATTAAGTTATTACATGGGTAAAAATACTCAGGAACGTCAGGAGTTCATCATTGATAATTTACGGATAGAACTTGATGTTGAAGAAGAATTGGTTAAATAAAATTTTAAAACGTTGCGCAGCAACACAAAACACTGACTGCAGCGCAGTCAACTGAATTAATGAAAAAGAAAAAAGTACCACAAGACAATTCGAATATCGAAAAACCGAGCGAACCCGGAAGTGTGATACACATCTCGGGAATGTTCAAGAACTGGTTCATTGATTACGCGAGTTATGTTATTTTAGAACGTGCCGTGCCGGCCATTGAAGACGGTTTGAAACCCGTTCAGCGCCGTATTTTACACAGCATGTGGGAACTGGAAGATGGTCGCTATAATAAAGTGGCGAATCTTATTGGTAACACCATGAAATATCACCCGCATGGCGATGCCAGTATTGGTGATGCCATGGTGGCACTCGGACAAAAAGATCTTTTAATTGATTGCCAGGGTAACTGGGGAAATATTTTAACCGGCGATTACGCTGCTGCCCCACGTTACATTGAAGCACGTTTATCGAAATTCGGACAAGAAGTAATTTTTAATCCCAAAACAACCGATTGGGGATTAAGCTATGATGGAAGAAATAAAGAACCTATTACGCTTCCTGTAAAATTTCCATTGCTTTTAGCGCAAGGGGTTGAAGGTATTGCGGTAGGTTTAGCTTGTAAGATCTTACCTCATAACTTTAATGAACTCATCGATGCGAGCATTCAGAATTTAAAAGGAAGAAAGCCGCACATCTATCCCGATTTTCCTACGGGTGGTATTGCTGACTTTTCGGAATATAACGACGGATTAAGAGGCGGAAAAATAAAAATTCGCGCACGCATTAAAGAATTAAATACCAAAACACTTGTCATAACTGAAATACCTTTTGGTACTACAACAGGATCATTAATTGATTCCATTCTTGCAGCCAACGATAAAGGAAAAATAAAAGTTAAAAAAGTTGAAGATAATACTGCCGAAGAAGTGGAGATCTTAATTCACTTACAGCCGGGTATCTCTACCGATAAGACCATTGATGCGCTTTACGCTTTCACTAATTGTGAGATGAGTATATCGCCAAACGCCTGTATCATTGAAGAAGAAAAACCACGCTTTGTAGGAGTTAGCGAGATCTTAAAGATCAACACCAAAAACACATTAGAATTATTACGCCAGGAGTTGGAAATTGAAAAAAAGGAGCTTGAGGAGAAATGGCATTTTGCATCGCTTGAAAAAATATTCATTAAAGAAGAGATGTACATCGACTTTAAGAAATATTCGAACAAGGAAACCTTATTTGAATACCTCTATGGATGTTTCAAGCCGCATAAAAAGAAATTGATCCGCGAGATCACCGATGAAGATCTTGGTAAATTAACACAGATCCCGATGATCCGTATCACCCGTTTCGATAGCATAAAGGCCGAAGACTTTATGAAGGAGCTGGATGAGAAGATCAAAAATGTAAAACACCATTTAGCTAATCTTACCGATTACGCCATTGAATATTTCAAGAATTTAAAAAAGAAATACGGCGAAGGCAGAGAACGCAAAACCGAAACCAAACAATTGGAAGCTATTGTGGCCACACAGGTAATATTAGCGAACCAAAAATTATACGTTAACCGCGAAGAAGGATTTGCCGGAACCGGTTTAAAGAAAGATGAATTTGTTTGCGATTGCAGCGAACTCGACGACGTGATCGCTTTTTCGGCCGAAGGCAAAATGAAAGTATTTAAAGTGGCCGATAAAGTATTTATTGGAAAAGACATTTTGTACATCGGTATCTTTAAAAAGAACGACGAGAAGACCACGTATAACATGATCTATCGCGACGGGCCAAAGGGTATTACTTTTATGAAACGCTTTAATGTTACCGGCGTTACCCGCGATAAAGAGTACGACCTCAGCAAAGGAACACCGGGCTCGCATGTGTTTTGGTTCACCGTAAATCCTAATGGCGAAGCCGAAAAAGTGCGCGTGTTATTGCGCCAGGTTTCAGGTTTGCGTAAATTGGAGATAGATGTTGATTTTGCCGAATTACAAGTAAAAGGAAGGGCTTCTGTTGGAAATATCATTACTAAATATACCGTAAGAAAAGTAGAACTTCTTAAGAAAGGTGTTGCTACCGTAGAAGCGGAAGACATTTGGTTTGACGAAACCGTTCACCGCTTAAATAAAGAAGAACGCGGAACCTACCTGGGCAAATTTGCCGGTGATGATAAGATCCTTACCATAACCGGTCGCGGATTTTATAAACTATATAATTTCGATCTGGTAAATCACTTTGATGAAGATATCATTATGATCGAAAAATATAATCCCGATCAAATGCTTACCTGTGTGTATTACGATGGCGAAAGTAAATCGTATTCACCAAGCGTTTTTTACCAGATGATATTTCAACCAAAGCTTTACTGGTTACCGAAAACGAAAACTCGCGCATTGAATTGTTAACCGCCCAGTCGAATCCGGCTATTGAAGTAAAATTCAATAAAGAAAAAGGAAAGGCTATCAAGGACGAACACATCAATTTACTGGAGTTTGCGCCGGAAGTGAACATGAAAGCCAAGGGAAAAAAATTATCCTCTTATAAAGTAAAAGAGATAAACCTTACCGAATCAAAGGAGATAAAGGATGCCAAAAAGTTTTTGAAAAAAGGCGGCGATGATGATACAAATCTGTCGCCAATGGAACTTCATCGCAGAGCTGTTGAAAAAATGAAAAAAGGCGGAGGCGATCAGATCACTTTTGATTTTTGATCTTACTTAACTAAACCTCTTTGAGTAAACTTTGTGAACCTTTGCGTCTTGGTGCCTTTGTGGCATTTTAACTATAGCCACAAGTTGCAAAAACTCAATCCTCGTGTTCCATATCGGTAACACCGCCCGAAACAATAAATTTCATGGCGTCGGCGCCATTGGCTTCGATGGGTTTTATTTGCGAAGGGAGAACAATGATGAGTTTTCCCGAAAACGAATAAGAATACGGCAAGTACACCGCCACTTTATCTTTAATTCCCAGATCCGTCAGATCTTCGTGCGTTACAAAACCAATTTCTTCAATATTGGCTAAAGGGTTTGTTAAAACCAACACCGGTTTATTAAAACTTTTTTTATGTCCTAAAAACGAATTGGTAAAATCCTTTAAGGGCGAATAAATATGCCGGATAAAAGGCGCGTGCTCCAGTTTATCTTCCAAATAAGAGAACAGGTTCTTAAAAACATACGAGGAAGCCAAAATTCCCAATAAAAAAATAAATGCCAGCGTAAAACTTAAACCCAAAACAGTATTTACAAACGAATACGAGCTTATACCAATGACCGAAAAAATAGAGGTAAAAAAGTCAAATAACTTTACAATGATGGTGATGGTAATTACCAGCGGGATAAATAAAATAAGACCTTGAAGAAAATACCCTAAAAACCGTGTCATCCTTGTAAATGTATAAGGCTAAAGTATCCCATAATAGCCTTGTTTTTGGGAGGAACTGCATTAATTATAAACAGTCGTTTTTTCAAATCGCTTAGCTTTATTTTACTATCTTTGACGCCTCAATTAAAAGGCATGATCACCGCATCCAACATAAGTCTGCAATATGGTAAACGCGTTCTGTTCGACGAGGTAAATATCACATTTACCCCCGGTAACTGTTACGGCATCATTGGCGCTAACGGCGCGGGTAAATCCACTTTTATGAAAATTTTGTCGGGAGAAATTGAACCTACCAAAGGACAGATCTCTATCACTCCCGGTCAACGTATGAGCGTGTTGAGTCAGGACCACTTTAAATTTGACGAGTTCACGGTTTTAGATTCGGTAATAATGGGCAATAAACGTCTGCATCAAATTATAAAAGAAAAAGACGCTATTTATGCTAAGCCCGATTTTAGTGAGGCCGATGGTATTAAGGCATCGGAGTTGGAAGCGGAGTTTGGCGAAATGAACGGATGGAATGCCGAAAGCGAAGCCGGAAGTTTATTAAGTAATTTAGGTGTAAGCGAAGAATACCATGCGCGGTTGATGAAAGACCTCACCGGTAAAGAAAAGGTAAAAGCATTATTAGCACAAGCGCTATTTGGTAACCCCGATATTTTATTAATGGACGAGCCTACTAACGATCTGGATGTAGAAACCATTACCTGGCTCGAAAACTTTTTGGCCGATTTTGAGAATACCGTTATTGTGATCAGTCACGACCGACACTTTTTAGACGCGGTATGTACCAACATTTGCGATATTGATTACGGCAAATTAAAAACGTACACCGGTAATTACAGTTTTTGGTATCAGATGAGTCAGTTGGCCTTACGTCAACGCTTGGATCAGAATAAGAAAACCGAAGATAAGCGCACCGAATTACAGGATTTTGTGAGAAGGTTTAGCGCTAACGCCAGTAAATCGCGCCAAGCCACCTCGCGTAAAAAATTATTGGATAAATTAGTTATTGACGAGATCCCGCCGAGTACGCGCCGTTATCCGGGAATAATTTTTAAACAAGAACGTGAAGCGGGCGACCAGATCTTACAAATAGAAAATGTATCGAAATCAAACGCCGAGGGTGTTTTATTCAGCAAAGCAACCATTAATGTTCGTAAAGGCGATAAAATTGCTTTTCTTTCTCGTAACCATTTAGCCATAACGGCGTTATTTGATATAATTAACGAAGTTCAGAAACCCGATAGCGGTGAATATAAATTTGGTACAACTATACATAAAGCGTATTTGCCCAATGATAATGCCGAGTTCTTTAAAAGCGATCTTAATTTAATTGATTGGCTACGCCAGTTCAGCACCGATAAAGACGAAAGTTTTGTACGCGGCTTTTTAGGGAAAATGTTATTTAGCGGCGAAGAGGTTTTAAAAAAATGTAATGTGTTGTCGGGTGGCGAAAAAGTACGTTGTATGATGAGCCGCATGATGTTGTTCAATCCTAATTTATTAATTATGGATGAACCCACTAACCATTTGGATATGGAAAGCATCATTGCTTGTAACGATTCACTAAAAGATTATGCGGGCACCATTTTATTTACCAGTCATGACCACGAATTGGTACAAACGGTGGCGAATAGAATTATTGAACTAACACCTAATGGTATCATTGACCGCACCTGTACCTATGATGAATATTTAGAGAATCCGGCGGTTAAGGAACAAAGGGCTCTATTGTATGGGGACCTTGTGAAGAAGTAGGAAGAGGTATAAGAATTAAGTATAAGGAGTAAGAATTAGCAGTATTACCTAAAGACTCTCCGTTTTCTCTGGTTTCTCTGTGGTGAAATATGAACAATTCCCATTTCAAAACCTTTATTTCATTAAGTAATTCTGTTTCCCTATTTTTTTAATTTTGGTATAATGAAACTACTGAAAATATTTTTCTTCATACTCCTTATACTTACTCCTTACTTCTCTTTTTCTCAGGAAGTGGAAAAAATAAAGATCAAAAAAGAAGATTCCTTTGTGCGTGCCGATTTTGATGAGACCAAATACAAAGTAATTGCTTTTGATAAATACGGTAATCCGTTTGAGGATGTGGTAAAAAGTTTTGTGATCACCTTTCAGGATACCAAAGGGCATTACAAGAACGCCGTGGTGGGAAATACTTTCCCGAAAAATACCATTAAGTACTTAACTAAAGAACGGAAACAAGTAACCAATCTTTGCCTCACCGAAATTGTTGCTCAGGATGCCGATGGCCATACGCAAAAAATTCCCGATAAATGCGGTGTGTTGATCTATCCCGATTGTAAGGGATGTAAGACGAAGTGATTTACGACGTACGATCCCGATAGCTATCGGGAACGATGTACGATTTGGCGTAGCAATTTGATCTTTTCTAGAAAAACAATCTTAGGGGGCCAATGGGATTAGTGCCGGCTTCTTCTGCTTTCTTCTCTCTTTTATAACCAAAATTCATAGATAAATAAGTTTCCAGAAGGAGATAACTGTTTTTATTTTTCGAATACATATACATACTATTCACTCCTACTTTAAATCCCATTATATTATAATTGACACCGGCAATAGCTCCATTATAACTTGAGAGTTTATTTATACGATGAGCGAGGTGCAATGTAAATCCGTTACAATTCAAATTCGCACCGTATTGAAAAAATTGCTCGGTTCCTTTATCTCCAGTTTGCTTAACTATAGCATAAACCCCTGTATTGAATTTTCGGCCAAAATAAAACCTATAACCTCCCTGAAAAATGGTAGTTATAGGCCTTTTAGATACCCCTAATAATCCTTCGTCAGGCTGAGTAAAGCTAAATACTCCCACGCCAACAAAATACTGTTTTCCATAACCCAAAAGTCCGCCGGCAAGATCGTAATTGTATTTTCTTTGAGCAGGAATAATTTCGTTAGTATTCCATAAAAAACCATGTCTAGGGTCAAGATCATCACCAAAATTAAGTTTCTTCCTATTTAAATTCAAATAGAAAAAGGAAGCTTGCACCGAAGTAACAATCCTGAGTTTTTGTTTGATGGTAAAATGATAGGCATATGTAAGATCGGCTTTCATTTCTTTCAGTGATCCCCTTTCTTTTAATTTTTCCTTATCTCTAAATGCTGTTTTATTGTATGTTCCAAAAAAAAAAAGAACCTCCTAAGGCGTGATGCTTTTTATCCAACAGTCCGTCTATTCCTGCATATAGAAAACCATCATACGTGCTATAATTCGACAAATGATCCGTTCCTATGGTCTGAACTCGCAAATAGTTGTTTGTTCCTGCAAACGCTGGGTTTAAAGAAAGTAATTGTTGATTAGGCGAATCGCAAAAAGGAAGCTGAGCCTTTGAAAGGAAAAAGGAAAATTGAAAGGAGAAAATTAATATGATTAGCTTTTTCATTGTAATAAAATTCAGTTGCACCCCCTCACTTCATCAAGTCTCTTAACCATTCTTAGGCTTTACGGCGATCGTTAAAAAAACGGGTGGGTGTTACAGGTTTATTAATTTTGATATAAAGATTACCCAGTATTCTTAAAGGCAAACGCTGAGCATACAGCGCAACTGCGGCCAAATGCGAGGAGAATTCGGCGGTTGCGGCGTACTCACGGGTTTCTTTCATTACCTGAAAAAACTCTTCGCCTTCGAGCAACAAAAAGAATTTTTTACCGGGAATGTAAGATTCTGACAATTGTTTTGTTTCGTTAAGATCCTTTATTTCTAGGGTAATATCCTTTTTTGCCACGAACTCCATAAACTGATCGTCGTGAATTACCATGGTGTATTTTGGCGTATCAAACTTTTTCATCGTATCTTTCAAAACCCGTCGACTAAAATCATTTTAATTACAGATGAATGACGTCGCTGGTACTACAAATTTAAAAAAAATAATTAATTAGCAAAATACTCCTAGCAGCTGCTGCAAAACAAAATAAATTTGCGCGTATTGATTTTTAAAAACGCGAAGGAATGAGCGAAAAGTGAAAGCAAATTTAATTGATCTTATTCTTCTTGAGATGTTCGATCTCGATCTTTAATCCGCGTAACATATTCATAATGCTATCAAGGTTAAGTTCGTCGTCTTTGTATTCGCCGGTATTTAAGCTGCAGGTGTATTCCCACAATTCTAAAACTTCTTCGAGCTTTACTTTATACGGCTGGTACATTTTATTATCGGAGTGTAATTCGATGGTACCTTCTTTCTTATTGAGGCTCATAATGCGTTTGTAACTAAGACCATCATCTTTTGTAACCACCACATAGGTATGGCCGGGACGAAGATCTTCCAACCTATCTAAATATTTCCCGATCACAAACGATCCTTCTTTAAGTGGCGGCATAGAATCGCCTTTAATAGGAAAGGCGCGGTGTTTGCCCACCGGTAAGAACGGTAATTTCATGCGTGGTAAGCGTTCAATGTAATCGGGATCGGAATACCCGCGTAAATAACCGGCCGAGGCTTTAACCGGAATGAGTTCGATCATATCATCGCCATCGTTATCAATGATAACCGGAAACAAAATACGGTTCTTGCCTATTTTCATTAAGGCATCGGGATTGGTTTTTTTAAGATCGCCTTTAATAAGGGCATCAATGGCAATGTGAAAATATTCGGATAAACGGATGATCAGATCTAAAGGGGGCTCGTTGCGGCCTTCTTCGTAACCGCCAATGCGGGCACGGGTAACTTTAAGTTCATCGGCCATTTGCTCTTGCGACAAGCCCTTGAGCATGCGCAAAAATTTGATGTTATCCGCTATACGATT
>JBGASH010000240.1:0-4400 GCA_044229775.1 Bacteroidia bacterium | reverse complement strand
AGAGGCCCCGGTTGTTTTTGCAAAAAGCACTGATCCCGACAATCCCCATTTAGCGAGAAAGACATCTGATTTACCACTAGAGCTTGTATTTGTAAGTGTATTGGATCCGATGGCAAAAGAAGGTGAAAAATAATGTCCGGTTACATACAATCCGTTGCTGTATGCACAACCCGTTGCCCTTTCATCACCCGGACTTCCCCAAGGCTGAATCCATTGCGTAACACCGAAAGAATTGAAGTGCGCAACAAACATATCATATGTTCCGGTTGTTGTTGCATTACCAACGGTATATGGCGAAACGGTCATAGTAGGACTTGAAAAATAGCCCGTCACAAAAACATCACCGGTTGTTGAAGTACAAATTCCGCCTATCGATTCAAAACCGCTACCGGCAATACGCTGCGCCCATAATACATTTCCATTCGGATCAAATTTCGCCACAAACACATCAGAGAGTCCTGCGTTTGGAAGCGTGATGGTTCCAATAGAGATGGAAAGACTGCTGTATGTCCCACCAACATAAACGTTCCCTTGCACGTCGGTACAAATTTTGTTTCCGCCATCTGCACTTATGCCACCGCCACTTTTAGCCCATTGCCATCCCTGGGCGTTGCCAATATTAAAGGTTAAGAGAAAATAAACGAATGCGGTTAAAAAAATAAACTTTGCTTTAACTGCTGGTAATTGTTGCGAAATATTCATGATGTAATTGTTATTTGATTCTCTTTTAAAGTTAGGGCACATTAAACCGACATAGTTAACGATTTACAATTCGGTTAAAAGCATTTACAATTCGGTAAAGGCTGATTATTATTGTTGAATACTATTAACAAAACACACGACGTTTTTGTTAATTTTATGGTGAGAACCTTGGCACTAACAAACCGGCCTGGCGCAGCTTAAAATGAAACTAAAACCACGTACTTTCCGATTCATTTTTCTTCTACTTGTTTTGTTTTATCATTTACAATTCTATTCTCAGAAGAATAGCGTTATAGATTCATTGAAGGCAGTTCTTGAAAAAGCACCTGAAGATACAGTAAGAGTAAATATCCTTAACGATCTGGGCGGTTATCTGATCAGAAAGGCCGAATACGACAAAGCCCTATACTATTTACAAAAAGCCCTTTCGCTTGCAGAAAAATTGGAATACACCTCCGGTATTTTAGTTTCTTATAATCGAACCGGGATCTTATACCTGAATCGCAATGATTATCCGAACTCCAAAAAATATTTTTCGTTGGCGCTTGGCATTGCCAAAAAAACAGGTGATAAAAAAGGGGAATCGGATATTATTAGCAACATCGGTATTATACATTGCGATCTCGGTGAATACGCTACGGCCCTTGAAAACTATATGTACGCCTTAAAAATAAGGGAGCAAATTAAAGATCCACGTTCTTATGCCGCTTCTTTGTTATCCATTGCCAACATACACTATTTGCAAAACAATTTTCAAAAAGCTTTAGAATTTTACACAAGCATTACCGAAATAAAAGAAGCGAGAGATGACAAGTACTTTTATGCCGAAGTTTTATTTAACATTGGTTTGGTATACGAACAATTGACCAACTACCCAAAGGCCTTATCTTACATTAATTCGTCGATGCAAATCGACGAAGAGGTAGGCGATAAAAAAGGCGTGGCGCTGGCCTCGACCAATTTAGGCGTTATTTATTCGCTTCAAAAAAATTACACCAAAGCGTTAGAGTTATTGCAAAAAGGTCGCGATGTATTAATTGAAATTGGTGATAAAAGGGGTGTCGCGGAAGCCTATTGTGAAATGGGTGTAATTTACGACTCCTTACACCAAAACGAAAAGGCGCTCGAGTGCTTCAATAAACAATTAGTATTAGCGCGTGAAATTGACAGCAAACTCAATATAAGAAAGGCCTATTTGTTTTTTTCGAATCACTACCAACTCAACAACAACTACAAAGAAGCTTATGAGTATTACAGATTGTATAAAGGCATGGAGGATTCTTTGAAGAGTGAGGCCAGCGATAAAACGATCGCTGAACTGGAAGCCAAATACGAAACGCAGAAAAAAGAAAAGGAAATAGAAATGCTTAAAACCGAACAGGTTCTCAAAGAAACGGAGAGCACACGACAAAAACAATTACTTTACAGCGCTTTCATATTAGCGGCGGTTATAGGCCTTACCGTATTTCTATTATACAACCGCCGGCAGATCAAAAAGAAAAGCGAATTGGAAAGAAAAAATCACGAATTGGAAAGAAATGCCTTATCGGCTCAAATGGATCCGCATTTTATTTTTAATTCATTGGGTTCCATCAGTGGATTTATTTCTGAGAACGATAAAGAAAAAGCCATTGAATACCTGGGCGTCTTCTCCAGATTGATACGTCACAACCTTGAACAATCGCGCGAACAACTTGTTTCTGTTTCTCAGGAAGGTCAAATGCTAAGATCTTACCTTCACCTTCAGCAATTACGGTACAACAACAAGTTTAGCTTTAATATAACTATCGCTGAAAACATCGACGACTCAGTAGCTATTCCTCCAATGTTTATTCAACCTTTTGTAGAAAATGCCATATTACATGGAATTATTCCTAAAGATGGGCCCGGAAATATTACTGTCGCTTTTAGGTTGGACGGCGATCACATACAATGCGAAGTGTTAGATGACGGTATTGGAAAAGCCGAATCGCAAAAAAGAAAAACCGCTTTTAATAACATGCACAAATCGTTAGCAATGACCATTACCGAAGAGCGAATGGCCATCATTAACTCTATGAATAAAGAAAAAATTGAGATCGAAATGAAAGACCTCACTGATGGATCAGGAAAAGTCTGTGGCACCAGTGTTAAGCTTAAGTTTCCTATTGACCATGTTTAAGATTTGTTGACTACCTTTGTAAAGAATTGAGATTTTACACATGCTTACTGCCGTAATAATAGAAGATGAAAAAAAATTCCTTGTAGCTTTTAAATCTATTCTTGAAAGAACTTGTCCGGAAGTGAAATTACTGGGCGATTGCGGTAGTATAAAAGAAGCTAAAGAATTGATCACAACTGTTAAACCCGATATCATTTTTCTTGACATACAATTATCCGACGGCAATGCATTCGATCTTCTTAAAATGCTTGAAAACGATCTTAACGATCTCCGTATCATTTTTACCACCGCGTCTAATCAATATGCCATCCAGGCCTTTCGTTTTAGCGCCATCGATTATTTGCTAAAACCCATTGTAGGTGAAGAATTAAAAGAAGCGGTAAAAAAAGTAGAAACTCTAAAACAAGTTATGGGTAGTCAAAACCAATACCGTGTACTGCTTGATAATGTCTCCAAAACCGATTCCGAAAAAAAAATATACCTCTCCACTTTATCCGAAATGCGGGTTTGTTCCGTTAATGAGATCATTCGTTGTGAATCGGAACACAACTATACCACCTTTCATTTTAAAGATGCCAAACCACTTATGATCTCAAAAACCTTAAAAGAATACGAAGATCTGCTCAAAGATTCAGGATTTGAAAGGGTTCATCAATCGCATCTTGTTAATATGGCTTATGTAAAATCCTATCTCAAAAAAGAAAACGGGTTTATCCTTATGAAAGATGGAACAGAGATCCCCATTTCCCGAAGAAAAAAAGAACACGTTTTGGAGATCCTAAAAAAACTTTAAGGCAAAAAAAATCCCCCGTAAAAACGGAGGATCTTTATTTGAAAGAATAACTATTAATCTACAATTATTTTATACTGCGCTTTATTTGTTTTGTTACTAACAGTTAACATATAAACACCTTTAGGCATATCGCTCACATCAATGGTTTTATTAGTTGAAGTTTTTTCGCTATACACTTCCTGTCCTAAAACATTATACATGTTTAAATTGACCTCTTCGCTTAATGCACCAAATTCAATGTTCAATTTTCCATTGGCAGGATTTGGATAAACTTTTGTTCTTGCCTTTAAAGCATTTTCGTTCACGCCAACTTGCGGACGGTTATTAGAAATATTACTACTCGATTTTGTTACCGGTGCGCCGGCTGCCAAAGGATTGATGCCACCATTTTTTACCGGCACCATAAAACTAGGGGTACAAGTGTATCCGAGATCAGCAACCACTCTCCAATCGGCAGTAGTTGAATAAACATTATAAAACGGATCGTTCAAGGTACTTTGATTTCCGGTGGTTGTTCCAACCAATGAATAGGTTGGATTAGCCGTTGGATTTGGACAAACCAATAAACTATACGTTTGAACAGGATTATATGGTCCTTCGATCATATAATTATTTGTCCAGAAGAATGTAGAACCCGTATGTGTAAAATAAATGGTGTTATGCCATAAACTCATAGGGCCATACTGACCACAAGTGTCGCGCATTCTTAATTTATAACGATAGGTAGAAATATTTGGATCGCCA
>JBGASH010000239.1:0-4460 GCA_044229775.1 Bacteroidia bacterium | reverse complement strand
ATTTTCCGGCCGATTGTTTACGGTAAGCCTCAAACTCAACGTTCTTCTTGGGAAAAAAATATCCGTATGTAAAATATTCTTGATTTTCTTTACAGTCGGAACATTTAAGTGTAGAAAGTACATCACTTATATCGGCAGTGATCGTCATTTTTGAACATTCGTTCACAAAAATGTCGATGTATTTGGATTTTTCCTGACTAACGAGGCAGTAAACACCTTTATCAAGGTTCTTCTTTCCTTTAAATGATATATTACCGTTCTTTACTTTATTACAAGTATCAATTGGGGTGAATTTATCGAAACTGTAGTGCCATAAATAAACTACCGTATCCTTTGCCCCTTTAAAATTGATCTTGATATCATAACCTTGTGCGGTCAACAGATTGGAAATAAGTACCAGAACTGCGAGGGATAA
Organism: Bacteroidia bacterium; assembly: GCA_044229775.1. Lineage (GTDB taxonomy): Bacteria > Bacteroidota > Bacteroidia > B-17B0 > Aurantibacillaceae > JAHEYG01. The sequence continues at coordinate 4,045 of JBGASH010000239.1, read as the reverse complement.
GCATTTTTTCATAGAGCTAAATTTAGACAATTTTTTACAAATCTTATTTCAAAGATTGTACCATTCTTGCTATATCAGCTTGATAAATTTTGTTAAAAACCCCTTCTAATGAGTCCTGCATACCGTTGTACTGATTAAAGTCCACAAACCAGGCATTTTTATACTCGGCAATGCTATTTTTGATAGCCGAAACGCGCCTTTCACTTGTAATTTCAGCCCCGGCAATTATCTTACTTATTTTATATAGTTCCTTAAGTTTTAAAAGGTTCTTTTGCGGATCGGATAAAGGCGCAATACTATCGTAAAATCGGTTAAGCCTTTTTATCTGAACACTGATGGTATTTTGAATAATGATGTCGTCGCTATAATTATTGAGGTACCGTTTCAGTTCGGTGGTGTCGTTCCTCAAAAACCGTATGGTAGCTTTGCGGGCCACAAACGAAGCCAGGTTTTCGTTATACTCAACTGAACTTTTAGCAAAATAAGTAGCGTGAAATAATTCGTGAAAAATAAGATCGCACAAACTGCCTTTCGATCGCTTGAGCATGCTGCTTAGCACAGGGTCTTTGAACCATCCCAGAGTCGACCAGGCCGAAACGCTTCTTAGATCCACATCATACCCCAAACAAATTAACCGGTTCTTTTCGGCCAGCGCTTTTTGTTTATCAAAAAAACCCTTGTAAGAAACTTCTCCCACCACCGGAAAATACCAGTAATAAGGTTCTATCTTAAATTTTTCGGAAGCAGTAACCACCCATAATAAGGGACTATCTCCCTGATCATAAACCTGCGTAAAATTATTTGTTGGTTTATAAAATAAACTGTCGACCGAATATTTTTTAATAGCTTCAATTAAAGCCAAATTCTCCTTTTCCTTTTTATTGAGAACACGTTTAGCTTCAAATTCACTAAACGATGTTGTATTAAGCAGCATGTGTAATTGGCCTTTGGCCTGAAAAAAGATATAAATAGTAGCGTTATGGCAATAAGAAGCGAAGCACAGGCCTAGCCAGAGGAGAATATTGAATATTATTTTGATGGTTGACTTCATTGGCCACGGGATGCCCTCACCCCAACCCCTCTCCCAAGGGAGAGGGGAACGTTATCTTTGAACAAATTTCACTAATTTCGGCATTATGTTTTTCTTTTTCTCAAAAGTATTAACCTTTTTATTTTCGCCCCTCATTTGGTTCTTTGGGTTGATCATCTGGTCGCTTAAAATAAAGGATGAAATAAAACGTAAACGCGTTCGAATTATTGCTTTTGTTATTCTATACCTCGCTTCCAACTCTTTTTTTATTGATGAGATCGCCAGGGCCTGGGAACCTGTAACCCCCGATTATTACACCATGAATACCAAATACGATGTGGCCATTGTTTTGGGAGGTATTGGGCGCATTGACGAAAGACAGGGCCGTGTTGTTTTTGGCTATTCGGGCGACCCCATATTTCAAACACTGGAATTATATCATAAAGGACGAATTGGTAAAATTATGTTCTCGGGCGGTTCGGGCAGTTTAACGTTCCCCGATCACAAAGAAGGTTTATACGTAAAAAAATATTTACAAAACATTCATATTCCGGACTCTGCTTTATTGATCGAATACCAGTCAAAAAATACGCACGAAAATGCCGAGTTCTCAAAAAAAATGCTGGATAGTTTAAAGTTTAACGGTTCGGTTCTATTGGTTACTTCGGCATTTCATATGCGCCGGGCATTGGCCTGTTTTAAAAAAGCGGGTTTTAAAAATGTTACGCCGTACATCACTAACCGTATGAGCGGTCCTCGAAAATTTGCGCTCGATCATTGTTTTATTCCCAGCGCCGAACCTTTGGGCATTATTCATGTATTGGTACACGAATGGGCCGGTTATCTTATTTATAAGATAAAAGGCTATTCTTAAATTGTTTCAGGTCATTTAATTTTGAACAAGTCTTAAAATGCTACAATTTGTAGCAAGGATTGCTTTGGTGCGATAGTAGTTTTGCTTAAAACAATTTTAAGTAAAATGACCAATACTACATTTCAACCTTTAGAAAACCTTCTTCACTTTATATGGAATTACAGATTATTAAAACCTGTTGAACTTAAAACCATAAGCGGAAATGCCGTTAAGGTGATCCATCCCGGCGACCTAAATTACGACTCGGGTCCTGATTTTTTCAACTCTAAAATTAAGTTAGGTCCGCTTACCCTTGCGGGGAATATCGAGATCCATGTCCGTTCGAGCGATTGGATAAAGCATGGCCATCAAAATGATGCTGCCTATAATAATATTATTTTACACGTGGTATATAAATACGATAAGCCCGTTTTGCAAAACACGCGTTTTAATGTGGAGGTTCTTGAACTTGAGAATTACGTTGAGGAATCTGTTTTAAAAAAATACGCGCTGCTAATTTCTTCTCAAAATGCCCTGCCCTGTTCGGGACAAATACATAAAATACCCTCTCTTAAATTGCTATCATGGTTGGAGCGCATGCAAGTTGAGCGCCTCGAACAAAAAACAAAATATATTAAAAGTATTTTCGAAAACGCGCAAAACAACTACATGCAGGCCCTGTACGTTTTGATGGCCCGCAATTTTGGATTTAAAACAAATGCTGAACCTTTTGAATTACTGGCAAAGCATTTGCCGTTGGAGATCTTAATGAAACATAAAGAAAACAGGTTTCAGATGGAAGCGCTGTTATTTGGGACCGCCGGTTTTTTAGACGAGCCATTTAAACATAAATATTTAACGCAATTGCAAAACGAATTTGAGTTTTTAAAAAATAAATACCATTTGCAAACGCTTCCTAAAACTATCTGGAAATTCTTGCGTTTGCGTCCGGCTAATTTTCCGACCGTACGTTTATGGCAGTTTGCGGCATTAATTCACCAAAATCACATCTTATTCTCAGATCCTTTACGTTTTGCCGATGTCGCTTTATTACATCAGGCTATTTCCATAAAGCCAGGGAATTACTGGAAAGATCATTATACCATCAACGGTTCGGAAGTGAAAGCGGTTGCCGGCATAGGAAAAGATTCGAGTGAGAATATTTTGGTAAATACCATTTCCCCATTTTTGTTTTTTTACGGAAAACAAACCGCTTCCGATAAGTATATTGATGCGGCATTACGTTGTTTCGATAAACTGTCGTTTGAAAACAACCATAAAACCAAATTATTTACCTCAACGGGTCTGCAATTTGAGAATGCAGGCGAAAGCCAGGGATTAATTAATTTGCATGATAATTATTGTAAGAAGAAGTTGTGTTTGAAGTGTGGGGTGGCCGCGAGTGTTTTGGCTGAAAAGCCTTAGCGTCATTGCTCCGAATAGCTATCGGGACACCATGACAGTTTTACCGCTGAAGGATTATTAAAAATATGAGTAGACAAATTTTTTTTTTAAATTTTGGGCTGTGTCATACTGAGCCTTACGAAGTATGACATTACATGGAAGGATGCTTTAATTAATCTTAAGTCATGGTTCGTCATCCCGATGGCTATCGGGACACCATGACAGTTTCTTGTTTAAAGAAAACATAAATATATGAGTAAACAGATTTTTGTATATATACTTGAGTGTTGTGATAAGTCTTATTATACAGGTGTTACTAATGATCTTAAAAAAAGAATTAGAGATCATGAGAGAGGATATATGAAAACCTGTTATACATTCAAAAGACGCCCGTTAAAACTTGTTTATTATAAAGAATTTGGAGGTGCTTTTAAAGCTATTCAATTTGAAAAACAGGTCAAAGGTTGGACAAGAGCTAAAAAAGAAGCTTTAATTCAGGGAAATATTTTAAGGTTAGTTGCGCTATCCAATCACAATAAGATCAAGAAATAACGTTACTGTCATACTGAGCCTGACGAAGTATGACATTCTACAGAAGTTGTGTTTGAAGTGTGGGGTGGCCGCGAGTGTTTTGGCTGAAAAGCCTTAGCGTCATTGCTCCGAATAGCTATCGGGATCAGTGCAAATTATGTGCTTATCATATTCTATTAATTCTTACCTTTACGGTATGGTTAAAAAAATTGCATCGTGGTTTGAGC
>JBGASH010000238.1:0-4558 GCA_044229775.1 Bacteroidia bacterium | reverse complement strand
AGAAAAAAGTGACGCGATACAATCAGCAATTAGAATAGGACGAATTTTATTCAACAAACGACACCCCGATTATTTTAAATTCCAGGTTTTAAATACCATTTTAGGAGGTTATTTTGGTTCGCGGTTAATGGCCAATATTCGTGAAGATAAAGGATATACTTACGGCATAGGTTCAGGTTTGAATTCCTATGTGCACGCGGGATATTTTTTTATTAGCACTGAGGTAGGATCGGATGTAACTTCCAAAGCTTTGGACGAGATATATAAGGAACTGGCGCGCTTGCGTAACGATCTTGTAAGTAATGAAGAATTAGAAACCGTTAGGAATTATATATTAGGACAATTCCTTAGAAGTGTAGATAGTCCTTTTGCGTTAGCCGATAAATTTAAATCAATTCACGAGTTTGGATTAGATTATTCTTATTACGCCAACTATTTCAGATCGGTGCAGTCGGTTACGCCGGCCGAAATACGAGATCTTGCAAATAAATATTTGCAGGAAAAAGATCTGATCGAGTGTGTGGCCGGCAAATTATAGGAAACAAAAAATCCCCGATCATTGACCGGGGATCTTTTTAAGAAATTAGCACTTATTCAATCACAATTTTTCGGGTAATCGTACTTTCTCCTACTTTCACTCGCGCGAAGTAGATACCAGTTTGAAGGTCTTCGGTGTTTATTCTTGCATTGATATTTTTATCGGAACCCAGGTCATCTTTTCTTACGGTTTGTCCAATGATATTTACTAACTCGTAATAGATCCTGTTTCCTCCTTCATTGGTTAATTTAAGATCGAAATAATTTTTTGCTGGATTAGGACTAATACTTAATGAATTGATATTTCCATTTTCTTTAATATTTGTAAAAACGGCATTATTAACATGAGCGTCAAATGATCGGGTAACGGTTGTACCTGTTGTACTTACTTTAACACCGTAAGAAGCAATATCGAACTTTTGTGAAGCGTGATAATAAGTGTAGGTTACTTCGTTTTCATTCGTAATAACTCCTCCAAAATTTGTAACTATGGTTGTGGAAGTGATCGATTGCAAACAGTTTGGATAAGAAAAGTTACCGGGAAGCACTACAGTTCCACTTCCTAGAGCAGTAACAGTTATTGTGCCCGTGAAAGATATGCTAGTTGTTCCAACCATGGCAGAACCTGAGAAAGTGTCGCTATTACTGTATCCAAACCCAACCGGCCAGGTTGCGGCAATTGCGGTGTTGGATAAACTTAAAGCTACAGGTGGATTACTAAATCCAACTAATTCATAACTTGCACCTGATGTTTTCCACATTTTATAATTGTTACCACTGATATCTTTTTCAGAAAGAGAAGCAGAAGGAAATGTAGAAGAACTTGGGGCAGAAGTTGCTGTTGAAAACGTTGTAACATCCGTGGATTTTAGGGTGAGTGTTGTAAGATCCCAAGATTGCAACGCCCCCGTGTTTCTGGGAAGTATAATTGTTGAATCATAGGTTTTCTTAGTAAAAATGTCGCCCACGATCGGCTCGTTGGCAGTTTTGGTTAATGTTAGTTGCTCGTTGGCAGTTTTGGTTAATGTTAGTTGTGCTTTACTGAATTGAAAAGCAAGGGTGGAAATCAAAAGATAAAAGTAAAATTTTTTCATGCTATTTGGTTTTAATTAATTTAAAGATTAGACTTCAAAAGTTGTACAAAGGTTTAACCAAAAATAATGAAGTAAAGAATGTGATTCTTTTAATAAACGTTAAAGTTTTAACCCTTAAAAGTTAGTGGAAGTAAATGGTGTAAGAATACTAGAATTCAATTAGTTCTTGAACATTCTTAACAGCGATCCCAATTTATCCTTTAGTTCTGTTCTTGGTATGATCTTATCTAAAAAACCATGTTCTAAAACAAACTCGGCGGTTTGAAATCCTTTTGGCAGATCTTTACCGATCGTTTCCTTTACCACGCGTGGGCCGGCAAAGCCGATCAGCGCTTCAGGTTCGGCAATATTCAAGTCGCCCAGCATGGCATAGCTCGCTGTTACGCCACCGGTAGTTGGATCGGTGCAAAGGGAGATGTATGGAATTTTTTCTTTTGCAAGTAAAGATAGTTTTGCGGATGTTTTTGCCATTTGCATTAACGAAAACGCCGCTTCCATCATACGGGCACCACCCGATTTTGAAATGATCAATAGCGGGGTTCTTGTTTTTAAACAGAAATCGATCGAACGCGATATTTTTTCGCCAACCACCGAACCCATTGATCCGCCAATGAAATTAAAATCCATACAACATACCACCAACTCTTCATCGTGCACTTTTCCATAAGCGCTGCGTAATGCGTCGTTCAGTCCTGATTTTTTGATGGTATCTGTTAAGCGATCGGTGTATTTTTTTGTATCAGTAAAATCCAAAGGATCGCCGCTCACTAAATTTTCATGTAGTTCGGTGAACTGATTATTATCGAATAGAATTTCGAAATACTCTTTGCTCCCTACCCTTTCGTGATGGCCGCACTCGTTACAAACGTATTTGTTGGCCGAATGGTCTTGTGCGGTGTTTATTTTTTTACATGCCGGACATTTATACCATAAACCTTCAGGCGTTTCTTTTTTTTCTTTAGTACTGGTAGTGATACCTTCTTTTAATCTTTTAAACCAACCCATTTTTTTTAATTAAGAATTAAGAATTACGAATTAAGAATTGTAGTTTTCAACCAATTCTTTCATCCTAACTAATTATGCAATTGTAATTGTTTTATCAAGATAAACATCCTGAATAGTGTTCAATAATTCAACGCCGTCCTTCATCGGCTTCTGAAATGCTTTTCTTCCCGAGATCAGGCCTTGTCCGCCTCCGCGTTTATTGATAACGGCGGTTGTAACTGCTTCTGCCAGATCGGAAGCGCCTTTGCTTTCGCCGCCACTGTTTATTAATCCCATGCGTCCCATATAACAATTAGCTACCTGGTAACGGCACAGATCGATAGGATGTGCACTGGTTAATTTTGAATAAACATCAGGGTGTGTTTTCCCGAAATTTAAAGCGGTATATCCGCCATTCTTATCCGACATTTTTTGTTTAATGATATCGGCCTGAATGGTAACGCCTAAATGATTGGCCTGAGATGAAAGGTCAACGGCGGTATGATAATCGACCCCGTCTTTTTTAAATGCCGAATTGCGGGTATAACACCATAAAACTGTTGCCATCCCTAACTGGTGAGCATGTTCAAAGGCCGCAGCCACTTCAACGATCTGGCGCGACGATTCGTTAGAGCCAAAATAAATAGTGGCCCCTACTGCTACGGCACCCATATTCCAGGCATCTTGTACCGTACCAAACATGATCTGATCAAATTTATTAGGGTAACTTAAAAATTCGTTATGGTTAATTTTAACAATAAAAGGGATCTTATGGGCGTATTTACGGGCAACAGAGCCCAATACACCGTAAGTAGAAGCAACAGCGTTACAACCGCCCTCAATAGCTAATTTAACGATGTTCTCACTATCAAAATAAATAGGATTTGGGGCAAATGAAGCGCCGGCGCTATGTTCTATACCCTGATCAACAGGTAGTATACTCATGTAACCGGTATTGGCCAAACGACCGTTGCCATATAGTTGCTTTAAGCTTCTTAAAACCTGCGGCGTGCGGTTACTGGCCGAAAAAACAGTATCAATAAAATCCGGTGACGGGGCATGTATCAATTCTTTTGAAATGGTTTTACAGGTATGGTTTAATAATGTATCAGCCTGATTACCTAATAATTCTTTGATTTTTACTGACATATTTTAAATTTTAAAGAAGTATCAAATTTACGAAAAAATAAGGATTATGGCTTAGTTAATTTAAACAAAAAACCCCGAAAATTATGGAATTTCGGGGTTCTTTTTATAGTGAAATATAGCTTATTCGCTAACTTGTACCATTTTGAAAGGTACATTTATAATTGCCTGATAATCTTCACCGGCTTCCAACATGTCCTCATCATCTTCTTCGTAATGCCAGTTAATGGTAACTGCACTTCCGCCTTTGTGAATGTTCTCTAATTTTTTGAACACATCCAAAATACATTTAGATGAGCTGGTATTAAAATATTCCAATTGGATAATTACATTAGTAGCAGGTTTTGCTGTGTTAGAATATTTATCTAAGGCTTCTACTAAAGGTTTGTAAAATTCGATTGAGTTTTCAGGAATAGAACGTCCTTTAATTTCCAATACCCCTCCTCCCAGATCAAATGTAATGGTTGGGGTTTTTGGTGTTCCTTCAATTGCGTATTTTTCCATAATAAATTAGTTTTGTTGTTGAGTAACTTTAATATTTAGTGTAAAGAAAGAAATTTTATTATCAATTTCCAAAAAATTATATTCTAATTTTTCGCCGGTTTTACGGGCTATGTCTATCATTCCCAGGCCTCCCCCCCCTTTTAACGACATTTCGCCATTATTAAGTACTTTTTTATAGTATTCCTTAAGTTGTTCTTTTGAAAGGGCATTCACTTCATCGATGCGGTTCTTAAGGCCCGAAACGTTTTCATTTAGAATATAATTACCGGTAATAATGGTGTAATTTTGGGCAT
>JBGASH010000237.1:0-4502 GCA_044229775.1 Bacteroidia bacterium | reverse complement strand
GTAAGCGGCTTTTTTATCGTTGCTCATTTCACCTTTCCAAAAACGGCGGCGCGAGAGTCGAACGTACCAGTTGCTTAAATGTTCGTCAACAAATTCTTCAATACTACGAGCGGCGCGGTGCGGTTCAAAATTTTCATAATGAGCCGTTACCTCTTTTATTAAACTGTGAAGTTTGGATAACACCCATTGATCTAGTTCTTGGCGTTCTTTTACAGGAACGGTTTTGCTTTCGTCCACTAAAAAATTATCCACGTTCGCGTAAAGCGAGTAAAAGCCATAAGTGTTATAAAGCGTGCCAAATAAACGGCGCTGCACCTCAGTAATGCCTTCTACATCAAATTTTAAATTATCCCACGGTGCGGCGTTGGCGATCATATACCAGCGGGTAGCATCGGCACCGTATTTTTCAATGGTCTCAAAAGGATCAACAGCGTTATTTAAACGCTTACTCATTTTGTTACCGTGTTTATCTAAGACCAATCCGTTGCTCACAACATTTTTGTAAGCCACCGAATCAAAATTCATTACCGCAATAGCGTGCAATGTAAAGAACCAGCCGCGTGTTTGATCAACACCTTCTGCAATAAAATCGGCAGGAAAAGCCGCCCTCACCCCCGGCCCCTCTCCCATAGGGCGAGGGGAGAGTCCGTTTTCAATGACATCTTTATTCTCAAAAGGATAATGCACCTGGGCGTATGGCATGGAACCGCTATCAAACCACACGTCGATAAGGTCCGGTTCGCGGAATAATTTTTTTCCGTTCTTTTCTAATACAATGGTATCGGCATATGGTTTATGAAGATCAAATGTATTGTAATTGTCATTAGAATTATCGCCGGCTTTGAATTTACCAAGCGGGTTTTCTTTCATTACACCCTTGGCAACCGCGTTTGTAATTTCTTTTTGAAGATCTTCGGCCGAACCAATACAAATTTGTTCGCTTTTATCTTCGCTGGTCCAAATAGGAATGGGGATACCCCAAAAACGGGAGCGGGATAGGTTCCAGTCGTTCAAATTCTCTAACCAGTTACCAAAACGACCGGTGCCCGTAGCTTCGGGTTTCCAGTTAATGGTCTTGTTGAGTTCAATCATTCTATCCTTAGCGGCAGTCGATTTAATGAACCACGAATCCAAAGGATAGTAGAGTACAGGTTTATCGGTACGCCAGCAATGTGGGTAACTGTGTTCGTACGTTTCTTTCTTAAATAATTTTCCTTCTTCCTGTAATTTGAGAACAATGCGTTCGTCAACACTCAAATAAACTTTTAGTTCTTTTATTTTTCCGGCTGCTTCTAATATTTTTTTCTGCTTTTCAAATTCCGTTTTTTTCTCTTCTTCGGTGAGGTAAGCTTCCTTCACGTATTCTTCTCCGTAAAGAAAAACGCCATCCTGCACTTGCGGTAAAAATTTCCCACGTTTATCCACTAACGTTAACGAAGCAATATTGTTTTTGCGTGCTACTTGAAAGTCATCGGCACCAAAACTTGGCGCAATGTGAACAATTCCAGTTCCATCGGTGGTAGTAACAAAATCTCCAACAACTACTTTAAAGGCATCACCTTCTGGTTTTACAAAAGGAAGAAGTTGTTCGTAAGTGCTTCCGGCAAGATCAGATCCTTTGCAATGCCCCACAATTTTAAATGGAATATTTTTATCGCCCGGCTTATAATCTTCAAACTTAAGATCGGTATGTTTTTCTGAGAAATATTTGTTGAGAAGGTCTTTAGCTAAAATAACGGTCTGAGGCTTACCGCTAAATGGATTGAAGCTACTCACAAAAACATAATCAATATCTTTTCCAACCGCTAATGCAGTATTGGAAGGTAATGTCCACGGGGTAGTGGTCCAGGCGAGGAAAAAGACCTCCCCCTGGCCTTCGGCTTTCCCCCTCACAGAGGGGGACAATTCTTTTACTTTGAATTGCACCGTAGCAGTTCTGTCTTTAACGTCGCGATAACATCCCGGCTGATTTAATTCGTGCGAACTTAACCCGGTTCCTGCGGCAGGTGAATAAGGCTGAATGGTAAAGCCTTTGTATAAAAGATCTTTTTTGTAAAGATTGTTGAGTAACCACCAAACGCTTTCAATGTATTTGTTATCGTAGGTGATGTAAGGATCTTTCATATCCACCCAGTAACCCATTTTTTTGGTTACTTCTTCCCACTTATCAGTATACTTCATTACCTCCTTGCGGCAGGCTTTGTTATAATCTTCAACCGATAAATATTTTGGTGAATTTTTATTTCCTATATCTTCTTTAGTGATCCCTAAGGCTTTTTCAACCGCTAATTCTATTGGTAAACCATGTGTATCCCATCCGGCTTTGCGTTTTACCTGATAGCCCTGCAAAGTTTTAAAGCGGCAAAAAATATCTTTGATAGCACGGGCCATTACGTGATGGATGCCTGGCATACCATTGGCGCTTGGTGGGCCTTCGTAAAATACCCATGGTGTTTTTCCTTCGCGGGTAGAAACAGATTTTTCGAAGATCTTATGTTCTTCCCAAAACTGTAAAATATCCTTACTTATTTGAGGAAGGTTGAGTTGTTTATATTCGGGGTACTTGTTCATTCTTTAGTTCGTAGTTGGGAGTTCGTAGTTTTTTACTGGTTGTATAAGTATTTTAATGAAATTGAGTTTTCCCAAAAACGGAGAGCGAATTTAATAAAAATAAGGAAAGAAAAGCAAGAAAAACTGCTATTTAAGGTTAAAATCTATAACCAAAGTTAATGCCTATCTGTACAACGGTTTTACCATTGAAGATTGTATAGTTGTTAGATGAGTACTGAGAGGGGTTATTGGCAATGTAGTTTCTGGAACCGCGCCTGCCAATATTAATATTGAACATTACATTGAATTTAGGTCGTATCCTGAACAAAAAACCGTTATTTAAGGTAAAATATGTTTCATTAAATACACAGGAGCGGTTGATAAAGTAGGTGGATGTATACGAATAAGATTGATTTGGATCGATATTAGCGGGTTCCTGATACCAATTAGTGCGGTAAGTGGCATTATATTGAGCGATCCTGAACATGGGTCCAATAAAATGGGTTATGGCTTTAGTTGGTGTTGTATTAATATAAACACCGATCCCAAGATCGAACGTTTTTTTTACGACATTGAAATTATAAACGTTATTACTTTGATAAGAATATTCGAATGCCGTATGAGCGGCGTTATAAGCAAAAGGTTCGCCAAACGAGAACGCAAATGGTAACTGAACATCAATGTGATTGTTCAATAATTCACGAAAATAAGAACCGCCCAAAGCAAAATTGGCCAATTCGCAGGCGTTAAAAAAGGCGACATTGTTATTTTTAGTGAGGGCTAAAAATTCTTTTTCTTCAAGTTCATTTTTTAGTTGAGTATTATCCGGTTGAACTTCGGCGGTATTAGTATTTTCTTTAGGCGCATCTTTAAAAGCCTCGTGCTGTCCGTTCTTATAAATGATCAAAGCCACCTCGTTCTTATTGATAACATACAAAGGTCCATCGGGATTGGAGAACAGTTTGTATTTAACCTGGGTGGGCGTAATTTCCAGTATCTTTACCTCGAGTTTGGAATTATCTTTTTTAAAAAGCTGGTCCTGCGCTTTAGTAATAACCGAAACGAAAATTAAAAGAAGTAGGATAATTTTTTTCATCAGATAGTTTAAAATCTGTATCCGAAATTAAATCCAAACTGAAAAGCCGGTTGTTTGGCATCGATGCTTTTTCTTGGTTCAGCTGTTGGATAGTAATCGGCCGGATCATTGGAAATAAATTTTCTCGGCGTTTTCATTCCAACCGCAATGTTCAGCATCATATCAAAATTTTGGGTGATACGGATCAGCAAGCCGTTGTTAAGATACGCATACGATTCGTTAAAAATAAAAGCGTGTTTTTCGTAATTAGCAATGGGAATGGATTGCCCCAAAGCATCGGGAATGTAAGTGAAATAAGTAGTTTCAAAAGTGCCGTTATACTGAGCCGTTCGTACATAAGGCCCAATGAAATGCGCAAATTTTCCGTGGCCCACAGTATTAAAGTAAAGTCCACCCCCAACATCAAAGGCTTTTTTGGTTGGATGAAAATCTTTCACATCGCTGTAATCTTGGATGAGAATGTTGTATAAGAATGGGGTAGAAAAACCGGTACCGGCCGATACCTGAACGATCAAACGATTTTTAAATAACTCGCGCCAGTACGAAACAGCTAACGAAGCATTTAAAAATTCGGCAGCGTTAAAGAACAAAACATTTTTTGATCTGGTCAGTTCGCTGTCGCTAACATCCAGATAATATTGGGCATTATAGTAGTGCGCTACTTCGGCGTGTTTGGCCGATTTTTCCAATTCTTCCGGGGTGTGAATGTGGTCGGCGGGGGTATAATAATGTTTTATACTTCCGTCTTCAAATAAAATAAGTTTAATGTGTTTTGCCACTTCGGTTTGTGCCGGGCCGTTAGGATTAGAGGTAAGGGTATATTTTACCTGCGCCGAATCGGCATCAATGATCTTTA
>JBGASH010000236.1:0-4506 GCA_044229775.1 Bacteroidia bacterium | reverse complement strand
AGCTGCTAATTGGGTGATGGGACCAATTAAATCGTATTTAAATGAAAACGCGTTTCATGTTAAAGATTTTCCTCTTGAACCAAAGGTGATAGAAGGAATAATACGCTTGATCGACGAGAACAGTATCAGTTATTCAAATGCTTCACAAAAGTTATTTCCTGCAATGATAGCTGATAAGAGCAAATTGTCCGCAAAAGATCTTGCTATTAAATTGGATCTTATTAAGAGTCATGATTTGGGTGAATTAGAGCAATTGATCAACCAAGCTATTGCCAAATATCCCGAAAAAGTGACTGAATACAAGAATGGCAAAACCGGTTTGTTGGGTTTGTTTTTGGGTGAAGTTAAAAAAATGAGCGGGGGCAAAGCAGATCTTAAAATCGCAACCGATTTGGTAAAACAGAAATTAGAAAGTAAATAATAATTAATCTTAGCGTCTTTGTGCCTTTGTGGCAAGAAGCGAAACAAAAACAAAAATGAAAAAATCCCTCTTAATTTTATCTACAGCAATCTTAGTTGCATGTAGCAGTGGTGGCGACAAAAAAAGAACTTCCGCTTTTGAACTCAAAGGAACCTTAGCTAACGCCAATGGCGAAACCTTATACCTCGAAAAACTGGATAGTCAAAAACCCTTGAAGGTCGACAGCTGTATTGTAGGCGAAGATGGTACCTTCTCGTTTGAAAATTATAGTCCCGAAATTTCTTTTTACCGTATTAAATTGAACGATCAGAACTTTGCCGTACTCGTATTTGATTCACTGGATAAAGTAAAAGTAACCGCCGACGCAAAACAATTAGGAAGTAGTTATAAAGTAGAAGGCTCGCCCGAAACCAAATTATTTTTAGAATATAGCGGTTTAATGAAAGCTAACCGTTTGCAAACAGACTCTATGGGTCAGGCTTATCAAATGGCCATGCAATCTGTAAAAATGGATTCGTTGCGCATGGATTCTCTTAGTAAAATATTTGAAGGTCCGTATAAAGCCTTAATGGACGCGTTCAGTAAAGTTATTTCCGATAAGGTAATGGCCAATACCGATAAATATGCCTCTTTAATGGCGCTCCAGCCACTTGACCCTGAAAAATACAGCGAAACGTATAAAGCTTTGGATGAAGGATTGAATAAACGTTTTCCGGGATTAGCATCGATTTCCATGTTCCATCAAATGGTTTTAAAATTATCGGCGGCAAAAACAGGAAGCGATGCGCCTGAAATTAATTTACCCTCACCTAACGGTAGTAATATAGCGCTTTCGTCGTTAAGAGGAAAAGTGGTGCTTATTGATTTCTGGGCAAGCTGGTGCGGACCATGCCGCAAAGAAATGCCAAACGTTAAAGCGGCATACGCCAAATATAGATCAAAAGGTTTTGAGATCTATGGCGTTTCTCTTGATAAAGAAAAGGATGCCTGGTTAGAAGCTATTGCAAAAGACGGATTGACCTGGCCACAGGTAAGCGATCTTAAATTTTGGGACTGCGAAGCCGCAAAACTGTATAACATACAGTCTATTCCTGCCACCGTGTTACTGGATAAGGAAGGAAAGATCATTGCTAAGAACTTAAGAGGAGTAGAGCTTGAAAAGAAACTGGCCGAAGTTTTGAAATAGCCATTGAAAGACGTTTATAAGATATCGTTTTATTACCGTTCTTTTTTTTTGGGGACGGCCTTCTTTATAAGCAATACTTTTTTTTCGCAAACACAGTATTTTCAGCAGGAAGTTAATTATAAAATTAATGTTACTTTAAACGATAAAACACACGAACTATCGGCCTTTGAAGAAATCAAGTACGTTAATAATTCTCCTACCGCTTTAAGTTATATTTATTTTCATTTGTGGCCCAATGCTTACAAGGATCACAAAACCGCATTGGCCAAACAATTACTCGAAAGCGGTGACACCAAATTTTATTACTCTAAGCCCGAAGAGCGGGGTTATATTGACAGTTTGCATTTTAAAGTGAACGGTGAGGATGTTAAAGTGGAGTACGATGAAAAGAATATTGACATCTGTAAATTACTATTGAATACGCCTGTAAAATCGCTCGATACGCTTATAATATCTACACCCTTTCATGTAAAATTACCCGATGCCAAATTTTCGCGCATGGGTCATACCGGCCAGGCTTATTATGTTACTCAGTGGTACCCAAAACCGGCAGTGTACGATATGAGCGGTTGGCATCCTATTCCTTATCTTAATCAGGGAGAATTTTACAGTGAATTTGGATCGTTTGATGTAAAAGTAACGCTTCCAAAAAACTATTTGCTGGCCGCTACCGGCGATAGAATTGATGCCGAGGAAGAAAACAAATGGCTCAACGAAAAAGTGCGCGAAACGGAAAGGTTATTGCAACAAAATAAATTGGAATCAAAAAAAGCCGTATTCCCGCCTTCTTCCGAAGAAACCAAGACGGTTCGTTTCAAACAATCCAACGTGCACGATTTTGCCTGGTTTGCCGATAAACGCTTTCATGTATTAAGAGATCAGGTAAAGATCCCGGGTAACGGTAAGTTGGTTGACACCTGGGCTTTTTTTACCGATAACGAAGCAACGCTCTGGAAAAATTCGTTAGAATATATCAATGACGCTACACAGTTTTATTCGTATGAGGTAGGTGATTATCCTTACAACCATGTTACCGCCATTGATGGTGTTATTGCTGCGGGAGGTGGCATGGAGTATCCTAACATCACCGTCATAGGCGAGAGTGGCGACGCGTTTACGTTAGAAACCACCATTATGCACGAAGTAGGACATAACTGGTTTTATGGTATGTTGGGAAGCAACGAACGCGATTTTCCTTCTATGGACGAAGGCCTAAATTCATTTTACGAGATGCGGTACATTAGTGCCAAATATCCCGAAAAAAAACTAGGGGCTTTGATCGGTCGCGATAGTACGTTTAAATTATTTGGGTTGAATAGATTTCCGCATAAAGCGTATTATTATCTCGCTTATCTTATCTCGGCTAAAAAAAATCTTGACCAACCTATTAACACACCGTCCGAAGCGTTTACCGAATTTAATTACGGCGCCATAGTGTATTGTAAAACAGCCATTGTGTTTGATTACCTGATGAATTCGGTAGGTCCCGAAAAATTTGATGAAGCCATGCGTTTTTATTTTCAAAGCTGGAAATTCAAACATCCCACACCAAAAGACCTTCAGCAAACGCTCGAATATTACTGTGGAACCGATCTTAAATGGTTCATTAATGGTTTGATCCTATCAAAAGATAAATTGGATTATAAGATCATTAAAGAAAAAAAATTGGAGGATAAGAGTTATAATATTTTAATTGAGAATAAAGGAAAAGTAATGGGCCCGGTAACTTTAGCGGGATACAGGAATGGAAAAATAGCGGGACAGGTTTGGTATGGTGGATTTGAAGGCAAGCAGGTGTTTGAGTTTCCGCCCAGCGAAATAGATTATTTTAAGATCGATGGTTTTGGCGTGATGCCCGAGATCAACAAACAAAATAACCTTTTAAGAACGCGGGGCTTGTTTAAAAAAGTGGAACCCCTGCAATTTAATTTTATTGGTAAGATCGATGATCCCGACAGAACGCAAGTAAATTTCTTGCCAATTATTGGTTATAACGCTTACAATAAACTGATGTTAGGTTGCAGTTTTTATAACTATTCGGTTTTGCAAAAACGGTTTGAGTATACTCTAAGTCCAATGTACGCCTTAGGAAGTAATACCCCAAGCGGATTAGCGGATTTGCGGTTTAATTTATTGCCATCTAAAATTTTCCGACAGATCACCATTGGCGCCAAAGCAAAAAGTTTTGCTTATGATGTTGCCGATAAGGATAAAAAATTTCCGGGCTCGGATGTAAAGGACCCGGCCCGGTTTTCTTTTTCGTATTTAAAAATAGAACCATTTATAAGATTTGATATTAAAAAGAAAGATCCGAGGAGCAAGATCAATCAGGTCATTAATTTTAGAAGTGTAAATATCTGGCAGGAAGAAGATTCTACAAATAACGTGATCTTTACAAGTATTCAGCAACAGCCATACAAAAAAATAGTAAGTAATTACGTTAACGAATTACAATACGAATTCAATAATGCGCGCACAATTAACCCTTTTGAGGTTAAAGTAAACTTTCAGCAGAATAATAATTTCGGAAAACTGGCGTTAACCGCTCATTACAAAATAACATTGAAACATAAACAATCTATCGATCTTAGGGCATTTGCCGGAACATTTGTTTACGGAAGCGCGGAGGGAATTGGTCCGTACCGTTTCAGAGCAAGCGGTTATAATGGCTATCAGGATTATTTGTACGATCATAATTTTGTAGGTCGTAACGAATATAATGGCATCGGTTTTGCGCAATACGCAGCCGCTGATGGTAATCTTAAAACGTGGACACCTTTAGGACAATCTAATAATTGGCAGGTAGGATTTAATATTAAATCGCCTAATATATTTTTACCAATAAAACTCTTGGCCGATGTGGTTGCTTGTGAGAAGCAGTTTTTGGGAAGTACAAAGG
>JBGASH010000010.1:0-35352 GCA_044229775.1 Bacteroidia bacterium | reverse complement strand
AATTATAAAAGGCGGTTATAATTTTTGTTATAGATCAATGGGGCTTTTAAATTCACTACGGTCCCAAAATTTTTCTTGCTATCAATAGTAAGTTCGCCATTAAAAAGCAATACGCGTTCTTTCATTCCAACGAGTCCTAAAGAGCCTTTATTCTTTACTTCTTCGGGATCAAATCCCTGGCCGTTATCTTTTACTTCAAGTATAATGTTATTATCTACCACATCTAATTTTGTTTCTACTAAGGTGGCTTTGGCATGACGCATTATGTTGGTAAGAATTTCCTGGTACACCCTGAACACGCCAGTAGAAAGATTTCTGTCCGGATTCAGATCCGGCAGATCGGACTGGAATACTAATTTAACGCCTGAACGCTTTTCAAATTCTTCCCCCTGCCACTCAAGGGCCGACATAAGGCCAAGGTCGTCGAGTACACCGGGACGCAGATCACTGGAGATCCTTCTTACCGTTTTAATCGTAAAATCGATAAGACTTACCATTTCGTTAACTTTCTCAATAGCTTTGGTTTTATTGGCTTCAATATTCTTGGCCACTATGAATGCGTCCATCTTTAAACCTGTTAACTGCTGCCCCAATTCATCATGTATCTCACGGGCAATACGGGTTCTTTCCTCTTCCTGCGCATGCTCTAAATGCGCCGATAGTTTTTGGATCTCGAGCGCACGCTCGATCAATTTGTTCTCGGCTTCTATGCGTTCTGAAATATCAATGCCTATGGCGATCACAAATTCATCACCTTCAAAATTCAACTTGCGACTTGTAAAAAAGTGAGGTATGCTTTTTCCCTCTTTATTCTTCAAACTCACAATGATCTCAGAAACACCTTTTTGATTCGATTCCTGATGGCTTTTTATTACCAAACCTTTTTGTGAATCATCTACAAAATCAAGCGTATTTAAGGTTCCGGCCTTTTTTTTATCGGGGCCAAAGAATAGCTCTGTATTTTTATTCCAGCGTACCAGATGTCCGTCCTTATCCCTCATATAAAAAATACCTGGGAGGCTGTTAATGATGGAGTCGGAAAGCAATTTTTCGAGTGAGATCTGCTGTTCGGCTTTTTTTTGCTCTGTAATATCAATATGTGTTCCAATTGTAATATTTGTTGGTATCCCATTAGAATCCCGTAACGTTTGTCCACGTGACCAGATCCAGATCCAATTTCCATTTTTATGCTTCATACGAAAATAGCTTTCGTACATACCGACAGAACCATTCATTAAATAATTTTCAAAATTATTCGAAGCCCGATCTCTATCCTCCGGATGTAAAAGGCTTACCCAGGTTTCCTCTAAATTGGTAATGCCTGAAAAATCGTAATCTTCCTTTCGGCGTCCAAGCATAGTGAAATATTCCGGACTGCACCATAAAAATCCGGAATCCATATTATATTCCCAGGCTCCGGTATTTGAAACAGTGATAATTGATTTATAGCGTTCCGCGCTGATCCTTAACTTTTCTTCGGCACGCCTGCGTTCTGCAGAACTTCCTAACAGATCTGCAATGGAATTGATAAGGAACCGTTCTTCGGCAAGGAACGGTCCTTCCTTTTCGTCGGGCATCTTTTCCTTGTAATAGACCTGTACATTTCCGATCACAGCATCTTTACTCATAATATTTTGTTCTTGCTTCCATCCTGTTTCCATAAAATCTGCCGATTCAAAGATATTTCCTTCAAATTCAATGCGGGCACATGTTATTTCAGGGTATTGATACGACGGCGGGATCACATCTACACAATCCTGTAAAATATCATGCATGGTCATTCTTGGGTTGTTAGATAATTCCGACATTCTGTAAAGGCAGTTCAACTCTTTTACACGTTCGCCTATATCGTGATTTTTTTTTAGGAGTTCTTCTTCGGCTTTTTTGCGTTCAGTTATATCGGTACCAAGTGATAAAATGCACGGACGGTCGTTGTAAATGATTTTGTGTGAAGAGATTTCCATATGCATTTCCTCACCATTCTTTTTAATGTGCTTCCAGGCCATTTGGGTCATGGGTCTGTTTTCTTCCATCAACATACTCTGGGCAAATGCCTTGATTTTTTCATGGTCTTCCACCGGCCTGTATCGCAACACCGACATGTCTATCCATTCTTCTTTTGAATAACCGTATTTGGCCACCACAATATCATTCACTTCTTTTACCTTTAAAGTTTGCAGATCCCAAATAATAACAAAAGCGGGATTATTATTAAACAGATACCGGTATTTAACTTCCGATTCTTTTATTGCTAACTCTGCTTTCTTACGCTCTGTTATATCCACTATAATAGAAATAAGCCCAACAATGTTTTGATTAGCTCCATGCAAGGGTATGCATGAGTTAAGTATTGTTTTACGTGTTCCGTTAAACCCTTCAATTTCTGCTTCCTGATTTAAAACGGGCCTGTTCTCATTAAGGGCCACCGCCGCACCCCATTCGTGCGACTCGATCTCCTTACCCGTATCAGGAAACCATCCTTTATAAACATTGTAACCTTCCTTGTTCACGTATTTTGCTCCTTCCCAAATTTTTTGAGCTGCCGGGTTAAGAGAAAGTACTTTTCCATTCTTATCCAAAATGAAAACACCTACCGGCATATTTTCGAGCACCCTGCTCAATAGCCTTTCGTTTGAACTAATGTCATCCAACATTTTATTAAAAGCAATTCCCAATTGAGTAACTTCCATGCTTTTGGTCGGTGCAACCCTTAGATCTCTTTCGCCTTCCCTGATCTTTTGTGCTACTTCAACTAATTTTTGCAAACCTTTGCTTAGTCTGCCACCAACAATGGCGGCAAATAGTATACCTATAACAAGACCGATGAGAATATATATTACCCCTTTTCTTTTGATCTCTGAGATGTTAGGTTCAATAAATTTTTGTGAGACGCCAATTCTTGCCCATCCAATAATTTCATTCTGGTTGAATATTGGTGAAGCCACGTCGAATATCTGATTGTTCTCTAACAGCACCTGTGTGGTTTTTATTGGCTTTAATTTTATACTAACGCTGTCGTCTGGCTTCAAACCAAGATATTTATTATTGGTATGCGCCAAAACAATTCCATCGGGAGATGTGATCATAGCATATTCAAGCCCTGGCATTTTCTTATACGTTTTAAGAAGATTTTGCAAGCCATCGAGCTCATAAGCTGCTACGTGAAAAGTAGCGATGTTCGCAAGATTCTCAGATAGACCAACCCCTCTTTCATGATTCAATTTGAGGAAAAAGGCCTTTTGGCGATTGATCTGATCCAACACAAAAAGGGAAATAGATACCCCTATGATGAGTGCTATACCGATGATCAGCTGTGCGCGTAATCCGGAAGGAAGTACTTTCTTAAATGGATCTGGAATATTCACTTTCTTGAATAATGTTTAGAAGATTACAAGGTCGTACTTTTTTTTGAAATCCAGCATGGGTTTAAAGGTCTCGTTATTGGCTTTATCGAATCCGCTGATGTCGAGTTTGTCTAACGCAGACTTTGCCTCTTTTGTACCGTGCATCGAAAATAATACATTCATCAGTTCTGAAGCTACTTTTTCATCAACCGAATTTTTTACCAAAATGGCATTATGTTCCAATGTTGGTGTTTCCCATTTGATCTCTACTTTCGATAGAATTTCGGGGTGGTCCCTTACATAAACATTCCAGTTACGCTTCGGAGAAATTCCCGCGTCGCTTTTGCCAAGGTACACCGAAAGGATAGCGGCTTCAAATGATGCTACACTCTCTTTATGAATATTAAGGTTCACATCCAAACCATTCTGGTGCAAGTGATATAAGCCCATCATTGTTGCAGGAATGATATTAGAAGGTACCAGGGCTATTTTTTTTCCTTTTAGGTCGGTGACCTTATTAATACCCGAATTCTTTCGCGTAACGATCAAACTTGAATAAGGATAGTCGCTTGTGATCTTCCCGCGAATAGAATAACCATAAGCTTTAGCCTGAGATGCCACGATACCATTGATGAAAGTGATATCGAATTTGCCTTGGTTTAAAAAACTCACAAATTCATCCCAATTTACACAAGCGTGAACTTTCATTCTTGTCCCCGACAAATGTGCATTGATATATTCTACAAGAGGTCCCGCTATTTCGGAATACGAAAAATTGGGGAAACCCATAATAATAACATGTTGTTTTACAGTATCTGCTGAAAACGCAGGCCGATAATCAACGTTTGGGTCTTTATCACTGCATGATAAAAATGCCATACCCAGCATCAGGCTTGTTAAAACGAATTTTATGGTTCTGATTTTTTTCATCTGAGTAGTATTTTGTAATGTTTAACAACAACGTTTCTAAAGCAATTTACTAATATTTATTTGGTTTCCTGCTATACGTATTATTGATGGAATAAATGATACTTGCGTTCCAAATAAAATTCTGACTTCCGGGTATATCCGTATCAATGATCCCATTCATAATGGTTTGTATTGCAATAGGAAAATTTCGTTTCGACAAAGTGAGTGTTGGGTTGTAATAAAAGCCGCTCAACCCGTCCTGATTAAGGTAATAGAATTGAGCGGTAAATTTGGCGAAGAATTGTTTGCCAAGTTTTATATTTGCCAATTGAGTGATAACAGAAGCAAAATGGGTGTTTTGAAGGGTCCGTTCACTAATCCCTCGGAAATACAAATAATAGGCCGATACACTTATAGTTTTTGTGATGAAATACGTTGGCCTGAACTCTCCGCCAAGATAACGCCTGTTAACCAGATCGGTGGTTGAAACGCCGTTGACCAAATAGGTAATGTTTTTAAAATTCATCAGTGGATTTACACCTACACTCATTTGAAATTTTCCTTTAGCTTTTATTTTATAACGTACCGAAAACAAAAACGACCAGGGTTCGCTGTTGAGTGCAAAGCGCAACTGGGGCTCAAACGAGAATCTTTTGTTGGCCAGCGAAAGATCAAAAATTACTGCCGGTTTACCCAATGAAAAATTAGGAATGTAAGAGATCCCTTTGTTGGTTACTGTAGCTCCTCCTTTTAAAAAAAGTTCTTTTCTTGTGGTATCCGCTTTAGGTGAAGGTTTAGTTTCAATCCTTTTAGGGGTAATTGTATCGGTTTTATGTAAAATGGTACTGTCGGCATTCTGCGAAAAAGAGCAAAACGGCAGTATTATTAAGTAAAGAGCCAACAACAATTTGATCTTTTTCATAAAATAGATTTTATCATTAATAATAATTGCTACTGCTCCTTTTAAATTCGGTTCAAGCGTTACCGAACCTTTCCACAATCCTTATCGGGTTTTTCTAAAAGTTTATGAATAATTTCAAAATCATCCGATTTATCGAAAAAATAATCGGCACCGCGCTTTTCCGCAGCTCGGCGGTAAACATCAGTTGACATATTTGATAACATTATAACGCATATTCCAGCATGATCTGATTTTATCCATTTAAGAAACTCTAAACCATTTCCATCTGGTAAATTAATATCCAACACAATTACATCAATTTTAGTCCTTTCAACCACTGAACGGGCTTCCTTAAGGGTGGATGCTATTTCAATGGTTTCAATTCTTTCAACTTCCTTCAACATTTTGCTTAAGTGATTGGTTACGATTTGGGAATCGTCGACTAAAAGTACACGGAGTTTCATATTAGGTTATAAATTTCGTTTTAGTAAAAGTACCTATGGTAGGAATCTGATAATGTAGGGTATACTTATATTATTTTGTAGTGGTTTGTACTACAAAACCGACATTTCTTAAAGAAGCGCTATACCCATTTTAAATTTATCCGTTTGGTAATCAACAAAATGCCGGATTGTATTTTATCTATCATGTGGTTTTTGATTTGGCGTTAGTTGTTGGTAATACTTAAAATAAATACTATCAAACGTATTATTATAAACTAATAGACATATGTTACCACTGCACCCTTAAATTTTTACAAAGTTTCCTTTTCCCACTTTTTTAATTTATTCTTTTGAACAAATGTTATACTATAATAATGTGGCCATCTTATCTCCCAAGCTTTTAAACTAAGTATTCCATTGAGCTTTGATTTTCTCGAAACAACCACGTAATATATATGTATTGGATTTTCTTTACAAAAATTCCACTTGTAATTGTTTCCACTACAACACAATCAATTTATCAACTACTTCAGCAGTGCCTGTGACCAAATACATTTGTGGTGTAATAATTAAAGAACAATTAAAAAAACAAAAAAATGAAAACAACCTTACAAACCCTAACAAACGCAAGCACTAAAGCCATAGGACTTAAGTTAGCAAGGCGTAAAAGAAACAATTTTGCAACACTATTAATGACAGGTATTTTAATAATCCAGTCTATTTCCTTATGGGGACAATCGTGTGTAGTTACTATTTCGCAAACCCCAAACACAGCAGTATGCGCGGGTTCGCCGGTAGTATTGGAAGCTTCGAGCAGCGCTATTAATTTAGGTACGGGAGCAGATGGTAACATTAGTGTAAATTCAACTTATTATACAGATGCCACACGTGCCGCAGTAGTAGGCACCAACAATTCGGCCACTAAAAAAGTACGCGTAAGCAGTACCGCTGGTTTTACTGCAGGTAATGAAGTAATAATTATTACTATGGTAGACGCTAATACTTCCGGAAATTTGGTGGGTCAGTATGAATTTATGACCATTGCATCAATATCGGGCGATACATTATTATTTACGCAAGCACATTCCAATACGTATAACGCTTCGGCAAGCATTAAACATCAAGTGATAAGAGTTCCGCATTTCGGAAATGTAATTGTTACCAATGGCGGTGTTCTTACATGTAATTCATGGAATGGTAGCACTGGCGGCGTAATTTGTTTCAGATCCAATAATAATGTTAATATAAACAACGGTGGTGTAATAACGGCAGCCGGTAAAGGTTACCGTGGAGTAAGTCACGGTGCAATGTATCGCAATTATAATGGTGCACAAGGTGAAGGAATTTACGGACAGGGTTATACCGGTGGTGTTTCAAACGGAAGTAATGGTACATGGAACAATGCTAACGCGAATGGTGGTGGGGGCGGTACAGGATTGCAAGATGCAGGCGGTGGCGCAGGTGGTTCTTACGGAACAGCTGGCGCAAATGGTGTTGCAAGCGGATCACATAATGGCGGAACTGCTGGTTCAACAATTGGAAGTAGTCCGATGCCTGGGTTATTTTTTGGCGGAGCTGGAGGCGAAGGTGGAGCTGATGAAGATGGTGCTTCACCAGGTAATGGTGGAAATGGCGGAGGTATCATTTATATTTCTGCAAATTCCCTTTCATTAAACGGAAATATTAACTGTAATGGAAACAATGGTGGAAGCGGATCTAATTCGGGTGGTGGATCGGGATGTGGCATGGCCGGTGGCGGTGCCGGTGCTGGCGGTAGTATTTATCTATCACTTAATGCATTTTCTGGTACAGGTGCAAATATAACTTCGGTAGGTGGAACAGGTGGCGCAACCAATGGCTGTGGTGGCACAGGTGGGAATGGAGGATATGGCAGAAGCCGAATAAACATGCCTACTGTGATACCTACTACAAATCCTGTAAGTTTTTTTGGAAATCTTCCTTCAATGAATGGCGTTACTTATTTATGGTCTAACGGTGCAACGACCTCCAGTATTTCGGTTTCACCTGCTATAACAACAAACTATTCGGTGGTTATTACCTCTACAACTGGTTGTAACGGAACTGGTGCAAACAAAACAGTATCGGTAAATCCTT
This sequence comes from Bacteroidia bacterium, assembly GCA_044229775.1. Classification (GTDB taxonomy): domain Bacteria; phylum Bacteroidota; class Bacteroidia; order B-17B0; family Aurantibacillaceae; genus JAHEYG01. Next base: position 27,640 of record JBGASH010000010.1, on the reverse strand, counting down.
TACCATCAATTAATGTGTCCGGAAATACACCTGTGTGTTCAGGTAAATCATTAACCTTGACTGCAAATGGTACCGATTCGTATGTTTGGACAGGTGGTATAAACAATGGTGTTGCCTTTGTTCCGATTTCAAGTAGTAGTTATACTGTTACCGCCACTAACACCGTTACGGGGTGTAACAATACCGCAGTTATTAATACAACGGTAAATAGTAATCCTACAATTACTGTAACCGGTGGAACAATTTGTAAAGGACAAAGTTTTACTTTATCACCAAACGGCGCTTCTACTTATACGTTCTCTAACGGTCAGATAGTAAACCCTTCGGTAACTTCTTCATATACTGTAAGCGGAACATCGGCCCAAGGTTGTGTAGGTCAGGATGCAGTTGCAATAGTTGTTGTTAATGCTAATCCAACAATTACGGTTGCAGGTGGAACCATTTGCGACGGACAAAGCTTTACCTTATCACCAAACGGTGCTTCTACTTATACTTTCTCTAACGGTGCGGTGGTTTCTCCATCGGTTACTACTTCTTATACCATAAGCGGAACATCAGCTCAAGGTTGTGTAGGTCAGGATGCAGTTGCAACAGTTGTTGTTAATGCTAATCCAACAATTACGGTTGCAGGTGGAACCATTTGCGACGGACAAAGTTTTACCTTATCACCAAATGGTGCTTCTACTTATACCTTCTCTAACGGTGCGGTGGTTTCTCCATCGGTTACTACTTCTTATACCATAAGTGGAACATCGGCCCAAGGTTGTGTAGGACAGGATGCAGTTGCAACAGTTGTTGTTAATGCTAATCCAACTATTACAGTAGCAGGTGGTGCAATTTGCGACGGACAAAGTTTTACTTTATCACCAAATGGCGCTTCTACCTATACCTTCTCTAATGGTGCGGTGGTTTCTCCTTCGGTAACTTCTTCTTATACTGTAAGTGGAACCTCGGCTCAAGGTTGTGTAGGACAGGATGCAGTTGCAACAGTGGTGGTTAATGCTAACCCAACTATTACTGTAGCAGGTGGTGCAATTTGTATTGGACAAAGCTTTACCTTATCACCAAATGGTGCTTCTACTTATACTTTCTCTAATGGCGCGGTTATTTCTCCAACTGTTACTTCTTCTTATACTGTTAGCGGAACATCCACCCAAGGTTGTTTAGGTAATGATGCTGTTGTAACAGTTACTGTAAATGCTTTACCGCAGCTTACACTTAGTGCATCTTTATATAAGGCTTGTGTTAATCAAAATACAATTGCTTTAAATGCCATGCCGACTGGTGGAAATTTTTCCGGTATCAATGTTAACGGTGCCAGTTTTAATCCGGCGTCTACAGGAACCTTTAATCCTGTTTACAGCTATACCGATACAAACACCGGCTGCAGCGATTCAATATCTATTTCAATTACTGTTGATGTGTGTTTAGGATTTAATAAAATAGAGAATGAAAACCATAACATCAATCTTTATCCGAATCCAAATAATGGGGTATTTACCCTTCAATCGGATAATAATTTGGTAAAGAAAGTAAATGTAATTGATGTTACAGGACGAGTTGTATTAACCCAAAATTCGGAAGAGAGCTCAATGACTTTCAATATTTCAGATCTAGCTTCTGGTATCTATTATGTTTCTATTAATTCAAATAACAATACCCAGGTAATTAAGGTAATTAAAAACTAAAGGTCTCAACACCTCCCCCAATAAGAAGTCCTTCGGAAGAAATTTCGAAGGACTTTTTTTGTTCTTACTTTTACTGAATAATTTGATAATACGATTATCAAACGAACAAGGGTAGAAATGAAATGCTAAATTAATTAACTGATTATCAGTACTTTGATGTCACGGGCACTGAAATCCATTTTACGAATCTTCTTAAATGATTAAATAAAAAAGCCTTAAATTTGATTATAGCTAATGCGATTTTGGTTACTTTAAATATTGCATTAAGTTTAAACTAGGAAAAAAAGTCATATGAATATTCTCATTGCCGATGACCATGCGATAGTTCGAAAAGGATTAATACAGATCCTTAAAGAAGAATTTCTTACCGCTGAGGTATTCGAGGCTAACAACAGCAGCGAAGTCAATTCTAACTTAAAGAAAAAAGTGTGGGATATTATCCTGCTTGATATTTCAATGCCCGGCCGTAATGGGGTAGAGATATTAAAACAGCTTCGCGCCGATGGGATCAAGGCGCCAATATTAATGTTAAGCATGCATCCCGAAGAGCAATATGCTGTAAGAGTTCTGAAAGCAGGCGCAAACGGTTTTTTAAATAAGAATAGCGCAACAGATGAATTGATCAATGCTGTAAAAAGAGTATTGTCTGGAAAAAAATATATAACCCCATCCTTAGCCGAGAAATTGGCTGATAGTATTGGTAATAATGATACGCCAGGCCTCGAACTTCTTTCTGATCGTGAGATGCAGGTTTTTCAACTTATAGCTACAGGCAAGTCTGTGTCTGAAGTGGCTGATGAGATAGCTCTAAGCGTAAATACCGTTAGTACTTATCGTGCCCGTATACTCGAAAAAATGGGCTTTAAAAATAACGCCGAAATTATTCGATACGCAGTCGACAATAATATGATCGGATAATTATTTTTCATTTCCCCCTTTTCTTATTTTCCCTCTAAAGGATGCCTTAATTTCAGGCATTTAGGTAGACTTTGTAGTGTTTTCTACTACAAGTTGTAGATAATTCCTTCCATAAAGATGATATGTTGTACTAAGTAGGATGGGTTTTTGTTGCCGTTACTTTGTCTTATAAAATTAAAGACATGAACAAACAAACAAACATACTACTGGTAGACGATTCAAGACACATTATCGCTGCCTTACAGGTATTATTATCTGAGGAAAAAGACAACCGCGAAATAGTATTAGCCAACAGTTTAAAAACGGCAGACGCTATATTAAGATCACAAAAAATTGATGTGGTTGTATTAGATATCAATTTACCCGATGGAAGCGGATTAGAACTTTTGAGAAAGATAAAGTCGGAACAACCGGCAATAATTGTTATGATGCTTTCCAATAACTCAGATAATTTTCACCGAGTATCTGCAAAAAGCGGCATGGCCGACTATTTTTTTGATAAATCATTGGAGTTTGAAGATGCTATAAACACGATCAGTAAAGTCGTAAAAAATTAATCCAAATAATAAAACCTTTAAAATAGAACAAAATGAAAGCACACACACAATTTGCCATAGTAATTGGAAACGACCTTGTTGAAAATTACGTGAACAGCAAAATGCTCCGCAGGAATAATTTTGCCGAAAGTATTATCAGTTACCGTAGTGGACGGAAAGTTCTTGAATATCTGAGTCGCTGTGCCGAGTTCGCTGACTTAGATGCGATCCCTGATTTTATTTTCATAGACTATAACTTAAGAATAATTGGCTGTGAAGGTTTCTTGGAACTATTTTCAAAATTACCTGAAATAGTAACGACCAAAATAAAAATTGTAGTGCTATCAGATTTGAATGAATACTCCGAAAAACAACGGGTACGCATGTTACCTAACGTGTTCGCGCATATCAATACCCCATTAATGAAGAACAATATTGACAATCTTAAACTAATGATTCAAAAATTTGAATTCAATTTCAATTGCAACTAATAAAACTTAGAAAAATAACCCTTAAAAAAACAACCATGAAAACAAACATCACTTTAAACCACTGCAAAACCATCATTACCTATTTAGCTTTAATGGCTTTTATTATGATGAACAAGCCAACGGCGGCTCAAGGCCCTTCTATGGGACTGATGCTTAAAAATAGTGTTAGCGGAGCAGGACTTGGCTCAGTAATTTCTCCCCAACTCTATTATAAAAACAACAAACATCAGTTTTCTTTGGGAGTAAATATCCAGAAAAAACATTTAAATGTTTGTGGATTAAAAGCCGGCTATAATTTTATTTTGAACCCTGGCGACCAACATGAAGTGTTTCTTTTTTGTGATGTGGCGTCTTTCAATAATGCTTACTTAGGTAATAACACCATAAAGCAAGAAAGTTTTATAAGTCCTGAAAACGCCGGCTATTTTCAATCGGCACGGATCAATGTGATTGAACAGCACATCGGATTTGGGGTTAACTTTTTTAAAACTGGACCAGTAAGTTTTTTTGGAGCCATTGGGGCGGGAGTTTATAAAACAATAGGAGTGCCTCAGCTAAGCCAATTTAAGAACAGAGATCTCGTAGATGCATCTGTGATGTTAAATGTAGGTGTGAGTTTTAAACTTATTCAGAAAAAGTAATTAACCATTAAACCAAAAGCCATGATACTCGAAATTATATTAATAAGCGTCTTGTTTTTACGGACCCTTGTTTTAAGAAAATTGAAGTAGTAAATAAAATAACAATTAATCAATTATAAACTATAAAAAAAATAACCATGAAAACAATTATCACATTAATTTTAACCGGCCTTAGCTATTTAGTTTTTTCAAATAACAAAATAGATCTTAACCCGGTAGCCGGAAAGAAGGTAACAGGTGTTTATGTTTTTTCAAAAGGAGATACACTTATTAAAGTTCCTTCAGACGTAAATTCGGAAAGTAATTTAAGCAATAAAAACAGTAAAGGTTTGGTAAAAAACGGGTCAGTTGCTTGCAAAGATCCAACACTTATTTCTGGTGGCGGACTTTCGAAACTTGAGGTAAATTTTAATAATAAAAGCGATACAGTTGTATTAGGAAGTTCAGGATTTAATTTCACCAACTTAACAATCGGTCATAATACTTTATCATGGAATTTTGGTGATGGAAGTGCCTCAAGTGATAAATTTAATCCGGAGCATGTATTTAATAAAGAAGGAACATTTACCGTTGAACTAACGGCGTCCGATAATTACTGTACAAAGATCATAAAGAAGACCATAACTGTCATACGGCCTAAAGGAGCTGATCCCAAACGGTTCGTTCCCGATAACATAGAAATATATCCTTTTTCTCTGGGAGCTCAGGTAAAATTTAGTTTGCAAAATGTTTCTGAAGCCAAAATAGATATTTTTTCAATGGAGAAAGGAGAATGGATTCGTAATAAAGTATTGAAGGTTCAGAACAGCAGGTCAATAATTTTGCTTGATAACAGTCCGGGGAATTATATCATTCGGGTGCGTGTTAATGGAATTGATGTGGCAAAAAGGTTGAGTATAAAAAAATCGCAAGATAGCACCCGCGAAATAACAGGTGGGTAAATTAAACTTAATAATATGGATTTTTATTAGGACCAGTGTTGATACAAAAAACAATTAATTAAGAAATTAAAATGCAGAAATATGTCGAAAAGAATAAAAATATTAATGTTTTTTTGGATGGGTATAGTGCTATTGTTAGCCATTGCTTTCTACACCACTTTGAAAAATGGTTTGCTTCAGGCATAAACTGGGTAATGTGGTACCTCCAGGATTCGGCTGCGCCAGTTCCTTTGTTCCCAATTTTGATAATACAAAATCCTCGCTGCGCTCAAATTTTTAGTTTACGATTCCGCTTTAAAAAGCAAGCTTTATTCGGTTCATCATAAACTAAAAATCCCCGGTAAAACCGGGGATTTTGTATTCATCTGTGGTACCTCCAGGATTTTGTCCGCCAGCGGCGGACAAGTTCCTTTGGAACCGCTCCTGCAAAAGCAAAAAGCCTCACTGCGTTCGGTTTTTATTTTGAACACTCATCTCAAAAAGCCAGCTTTTTTTCGATTCGGTCCAAAATAAAAAAACCTTCCACATAGTAGAAGGTTTTTTTGCTCTTGAATGTGGTACCTCCAGGAATCGAACCAGGGACACAAGGATTTTCAGTCCTTTGCTCTACCGACTGAGCTAAGGTACCAAACCAGCTCTCCCAATAATTATCAGGATCGGGGTGCAAATTTAACAGAAATATCCGTTTTGCAAAAATATTATCCCAAAAAACCCTAATTCCAAAGCGTCATAAGCCTTTTTTATTTATCTTAGCTTTTCATAATGAATTTAGCGATCGATTTCGGGAATACCCTCATCAAAGCCGCCCTGTTTAAAGGCCCCCAACCAAATACCCTTAAGATCTAATAATTCTATTGAAGGCCTCCTTAATTTTGTTGCGGGTCTTTCGGGTATAAAACACTGTATCTTTAGCTCGGTTACCAATGATCATTTGCCATTTATCTCACAATTTGGTACTAAATTTAAGGTGATCGAATTTACCCCTCAAACACCAATTCCCCTCAAAAACCACTATAAAAGCGCCGCTACTTTGGGTGCCGATAGGCTGGCCGCCTCAATTGGCGCCTTTACATTGCACCCCAATAATAATGTATTGGTAATTGATGCCGGCACATGCGTAAAATGTAATTTTACCAATAGCAAAAACGAATTTCTGGGCGGTTCTATCTCGCCCGGACTCGCCATGAGGCTTCGCTCTTTACAACATTATACCGGGAAATTGCCTTTAGTGAATTTTGATGATAGTTTTGATAAAGTGATAGGACAAACAACCGAAGAATCCATCCTTTCAGGCGTCATAAATGGCATCGCTTACGAAATAGATTCGTTTATTAATGATTATAAAAAGAACTATCCCGACCTCATAACCATTTTAACCGGAGGAGACAGCGCTTACTTTGTAAAACGCTTAAAAAATAGCATCTTTGCCGAGCCTGAATTGGTATTGATGGGCCTTAACACCACTTTAGAATTTAATTCTTGAAAACAACACTAAAAATATTTTTTTTCCTGCTCACTTTTTGTGTTTTTAAGAATGGCCTTACACAAAATCTTACCTCCAGTCCGTATTCGCGTTTTGGCATTGGCGAAATAAATCAAAGTGGTTTCGCTCAAATAAGCGCCATGGGCGGTGCATATGCCGCGGTAAAACCCGATAGTACAGCTCCGCTATTTATGAATACGGCCAATCCTGCCGCTATTGCCGATATACGATTAACCACTTACGAACTGGGTGGAATGGCCCTGTTCTCAAAATTTAGTAATACGGTTACGGATGTAAAAACCAAAACCTCCAATTTCTCTTACGCCAGTATCGGTTTTCCTATTCGTAAAAAAGCAGGAGGTTGTTTTGGTATATGCCTTACTCCAATGTAGGGTATCATTTGGAAAACACTCAAAGTGTTACTAACGTTGGCGATGTGGTTTATCAGTATTTTGGCGATGGCGGAATTAATAAAGCCTTTGTTGGATTAGGAACGAACCTCGTCAAAAAAAGAAAATACGATGTTACCGTTGGAACCAAGCTGAATTATTTATTTGGCAGCCTTAATCAAACAAGTAATGTAATTTACCCTGGTTCTATCTCGTTTTACAATACCCGTCGCAGTCGTAGTACCGACGTGAGTGATTTTACCGCTAACTTTGGTTTGCAGGCTTCCTATAACATTTATAATTATAAACAGCGCGAGTTAAAACAACGCATAAAAATAATTTTTGGGTATTATCTTTCGCTGCCAAGTCTGGTAAAAGTTAAATACAATAGCTTAATTTATAATTATTCGTTGAGTTCATTTGGTTATGAAGTACCAAAAGACACAGTGCTTGATATAAGCGGACAAAGAAACACCATCAAATTACCTTTGGAACAAGGTTTTGGTTTAAGTGTAAAGAAAGGTGAACGTTTAACCCTTGCCGGCGATTTCACCTACACCCAATGGCAGCAATTTAGATACTTAGATGTGGTAAACGAATTAAAGAACAGTTACCGGATCAATGTTGGACTTAACTTTGTTCCCGGAAAATCGAATTACAGCTATCATAGTTTTGGAAAACGCATTCAATACCGCCTGGGCGCCTCTTATAGTAATGGATTCCTTGAATTAAAAAACACGAGCATTAATAATTATGCTGTTACAGCGGGTATAGGTTTACCGGTAGGTCAACCGCTTAAATTAACATCAGGACATATTTTAACCAATATGGTAAATATTTCGGCGCAGTTCGGACAAATGGGATCCATCAATAATAATTTGATCAAAGAAAATTATGTTCGACTTATTTTAGGACTTACCTTTAACGACGAATGGTTCATTAAGCGGCGTTACGATTAATCATGAAACTTTTTTTCACACATATTTTATGTTTGCTTACGGTGTTGTTTTTTTTCTCATGCGAAAATAAGCGCTCCGAGATCATGGCAATGAAACAAAAATTAATGCCTAGCCAACAGGGAAAAGGTATTACCATGCTGTACACCGATTCGGCTAAACTTAAAATGATCATTAAAGCGCCGGTAACACTCACCTTTGAAAAGGACGTAAAAGAACCATTCATGGTAATGCCCAATGGCGTAACAATTGATTTTTATAACGAGAATCAAAAATCGGAAACCACTTTAAAGGCTAATTACGGCATTTATTATACCGAAAGTAAACGCATGGAGGTAAAATATAATGTAGAAGTGGTGAATAAGAACGGTGAAAAATTAAATACCGAACATTTAATTTGGGATGAGGCTAAAAAGAAAATTACTTCCGACGCATTTGTTAAGATAGCCACTGCCAAAGAAATTATTATGGGTAAAGGACTTGAAAGCAATCAGGATTTTACCCAATATCAGATCACAGAACCAACAGGAACCATACAATTGAATAACGACGAATTATAAGCCGTGGACCAACGAAAAATATTTAGAGCATTAGAATACATCTGGATCTTTTCAGCCGCTTTATCGGTTGGAATTACCGTTTATTTTTTAATTATTAAGGACAACGACAGCGCGCTTTATTTTTTCTTCATGTTCCTGATCTCCGGGGTGATGTTCCTGCTGCGCCGTTACCAGCGAAAAAAACAGGAACAGGGCTTTAAAGATCCGCCAAATAAGAGGTAAACAATACCTCATAACTTATTAGGTGTAATTCATAAGTGCTACCAACCACTCATCATTTTGATCAAATTAGGAGCTTAGCAATTCGTATATTCGTTAACAAATGTTGTTTTTATCTCTTTTAAAAGAAAGTGTATTTTTTGCCTGGGTCTCGCTTAAGGCTAATAAACTGCGTACTTTTTTAAGCTTGCTCGGTATCACTATTGGAATCTTTGCGATCATCATCGTATTTACCATTGTAGATAGCTTAGAAGGCAACATCCGCTCCAGTATTCAGAGCCTTGGTGAAAATGTGGTATTCGTGCAAAAATGGCCGTGGACCTTTGGTCCTGATTATCCTTGGTGGAAATATATGAAGCGGCCGGTGCCAAAATACGAAGAGGTTTTTGACATTGAGCGTAAATCCAAATCGGCCGAAGCCATTGCTTTTAAAATTAGTGGGCGCAAAACACTGAAGTATAAAAGTAACCTTGTGCAAAACGCAGGCGTAACAGGTTGCTCTTACAATTTTTATAAAATCAAATCATTTGAAATTAGTCAGGGAAGGTATTTTACCGAAGGCGAATGCGTAGCGGGTTATAAAGTGGTGGTATTAGGTAGTAAGATCGCGGAAGGATTATTTCCAAATGATCCTAATCCCATTGGAAAAGACATAAAAATTGGCGGGAGACAAGCACACGTTATTGGTGTTTTTAAGAAAGAAGGCGAAAGCATGCTAGGTAACAGCATGGATAATACGGTGGTTATTCCTTATGGTTTTGCAAGTTTGATGTTTGATATTCATTCTGAGAATAGTGATCCCTTTATTGCGGTTAAAGCAAAACCCGGCGTTACAAATGCGCAGCTCATTGATGAGCTTACTGGAATAATGCGCGGCATACGCATGCTTAAACCTTTGGCCGATGATAATTTTGCGCTAAACGAAACCAATTTAATAAGTAAGAATTTTGATGTGTTGTTCGAAATTGTGGGTTTGGCAGGATGGATAATTGGCGGGTTCTCCATTTTGGTGGGAGGTTTTGGCATTGCCAATATCATGTTTGTATCGGTTCGTGAACGCACACACATTATTGGGATCCAAAAATCTTTGGGCGCAAAAAATTATTTTATTTTACTACAATTCATTTCTGAATCTATCTTCCTGTCATTAATTGGCGGCATCATCGGGCTGTTATTAACCTATTTCCTCACCATGATAGCCCAAGGTGGCATTGACATGGATATTTATTTGAGCCGTTCTAATATTATATTAGGTTTAACCATTTCGGTTCTTATTGGAATTGTAAGCGGGTTTGTACCGGCCTACAGTGCGTCACAATTGGATCCGGTTGAAGCCATAAGAAGCAATTAATGAAACGTCCAAGAATAATATCCATCATCTGCTATTTGGGTTTTGCTGCATTGGCATTTTCTTTTCTGGCAGTTTTTTCGCCCTGGGTTAAAAAATTAGGTGATTTTATTCCGGTAATTTACGGACTTATCGTAGCGGGCGGTTTTATGTCGTTTGTGGGACTTTGGTACATGAAAAAATGGGGCGTTGAACTTTTTATTGGGATATTTTTTGTTAAAACCGTTTTTCTTATTTTGATAAACGATCTGGGACCCGGCACCATATTCAGCATAGCATCTTCATTGCTATATATCATTCCCTTGGTGATATTCTATCCCAAAATGGACGCAAATCTGTAAAGCGCCCAAAATTCCGTCTTAAAATTTCCTTAATTCATCCAAAAGATGTCAATTCACGGAAAAAGTTTTGCGAAATAAAAAAAATATTGTATATATTTATAGTAGAAACAAACATACACACAACACACACACACTTACTAATACTCACTAAAAAACATGATTGCCGAAGTAGAAACCGCAGAATTATACACCGTACTTAAGAGTTTTTTTGGATTTGAGCACTTTAAGGGAACGCAGGAAAAGATCATACAAAGCGTGCTTTCCGGAAAAGACACTTTTGTTATAATGCCTACCGGTGGAGGCAAATCCTTATGTTATCAGCTACCTGCTATATTAAGCGATGGCACCGCTATAGTGGTATCGCCGCTTATTGCTTTAATGAAGAATCAGGTGGATGCTATCCGTGGCTTTAGTCACGAATCAGGTATTGCCCATTTTTTAAATTCATCGCTTAATAAGAGCGAGATCGCTAAAGTGAAGAAGGACGTTATTGACGGTAAAACAAAACTATTATATGTAGCCCCTGAAACTTTAACCAAGGAAGAGAACGTGAAGTTCTTTGCCGAGTTTAAAATTTCTTTTTTCGCTATTGATGAAGCGCATTGTATTTCGGAGTGGGGTCACGATTTCAGGCCCGAGTATCGCCGCCTTCGTCCTATTATTGATAAGGTTGGTAATGTTCCGGTAATGGCTTTAACCGCTACCGCTACACCAAAAGTTCAACAGGATATTCAAAAGAATTTAGGAATGATGACGGCTAATGTATTTAAGTCGTCGTTCAACCGCGCTAATTTATATTATGAGGTACGTCCTAAGCAAAATGTTATTAAAGAGATCATTAAATACGTTAAACAAAATACGGGCAAATCCGGTATCGTTTATTGCTTAAGCCGTAAAAAGGTGGAAGAAATTGCCCAAGCTTTAAAAGTTAACGGCATTAAAGCGCAGCCTTACCATGCGGGATTAGACGCGAAAGAGCGTGCTAAAACACAGGACGCGTTCTTAATGGAAGGAATTGATGTTATCGTTGCCACTATTGCTTTTGGAATGGGTATTGATAAACCGGATGTGCGCTATGTGATACACCACGACATTCCAAAATCACTGGAAGGATATTATCAGGAAACCGGTCGTGCGGGCCGCGATGGCGGAGAGGGAAATTGCGTAACGTTTTACAGTTACGACGACATCATGAAACTTGAGAAGTTCATGAAAGATAAACCCGTTGCCGAACAAGAGATAGGAAAGCAAATGCTGAGCGAAACTGCCGCGTTTGCCGAAACGTCTTCGTGCCGCCGTAAATTCTTACTGCATTATTTTGGTGAAGAATTTGCCGAGAAAAAATGTAACGAACATTGCGATAATTGTCGTCACCCAAAACAACGGTTCGAAGCCAAAGACGATCTTGAGTTGGCCATTGAAACAGTTTCTGAAATAAAAGAAAAACATAAAATTAAAGATGTCATTAATGTAATAATGGGCACTTTAACGGCAACTTCAAAATCCTACAAGCATAATAATCTTGATGTGTGGGGTAAGGGTGTTGAGCACGATAAGGATGATAAATTCTGGAACGCGGTATTACGACATGCTATTGTGAATGGTTATATGATGAAAGACATTGAAAATTACTGATTGTTAAAGATAAACGATAAAGGACACGCCTTCTTAAAAAAGCCACACAGTATTAAATTTACCCGCGACCACGATTACAGTAATACCGATAAGAGTCATGATGATGATGATATTGTAACCGGTGGAAGAGGAGCGGGAGCAGCTGATCAAACGTTATTTGCGATGTTGAAAGATGTCACAAAAAAGATCGCCGCTAAACATAGTTTGCCTCCATACGTGATCTTTCAGGAAACATCATTAGAAGAAATGACCATCCAGTATCCTACAACATTAGATGAGTTGGCAAAAATAACAGGAGTAGGGCAGGGTAAGGCCGGTAAATTTGGTAATGAAATTATAAAGGTCATTAAAAAATATGTTGACGAGAACGAGATAGAACGTCCGTCTGATATGGTAATTAAATCGGTTGTCAATAAATCGGGTTTAAAGGTTTATATTATTCAAAACGTTGACCGCAAAATTAGTTTAACCGACATGGCCAAATCGAAAAGTTTAAAGATGAACGATCTTTTGACCGAAATGGAAACCATAGTGGCCTCAGGAACAAAATTAAATATCAATTATTATATTGAAGACGCCATTGATGAAGAAAAGCAGGACGAGATAATTGAATATTTTAAAGAATCGAAAACCGATAGCGTTGATGTGGCCTTAAAAGAATTGGGAGAGAACGATTATACGAGGAGGAGATCAGGTTGATGCGGATACAGTTTATATCGGAGTACGGAAATTAAACCAACCAATAATCATAAAAGCCTCGTTATAAGCGGGGCTTTTTTATTTTCTTAAGGTTGAAGAATAAAAGATCCACCCTCGTCACGCAAGTGTGACACTCCCGCCGGCGGGAGACATTCTTCTCCATAAAGACTTTTTAAAAAATGGGATGTCCCCAGTTGGCGGAGGTGGACTTAATTAAACGCGTTCGCGAACCATTTTTCAAATAGGGTGCCCAAGAGCGGCAGCGGCTTTTGCTCACCATTAGCGGCGTTAATAACTCCCATTATTACCAATACCAGTATCCCTATCCAAATGACAGGAGATATAATTATAAGAAGAAGGTTTACGAATGGAATGAACGCGATGATCATTATCAAAAACCAGCTTCCCACGCCGGTTATCACTAATCCTAACGCTTGTTTTAAATGGTAAGCACCTAACTTTGTTTTATTGCTGCCATGCATGATAATGGCCACAATAAATCCTATTAAAGTGATGTAGGCCAATATGGCTACAGTTTTATCTTCGGTGGTTCCTGTTTGTTGAGGTGTGTTGGTTTGTTCCATGTGTAAAGTTTATTGTTTAGTGTTAAAGATACAGTTTTTTCTTTAGTCCCTTCACTCGCTCTTGATCCTCAACCGATTCACTTAATTCTTAATGATCTTTCCTCTCGAAAAATTACCGGAGCTGTCAATTAAGAACAAGCAATAAACGCCGTGTTCAAAGTCACTGATATCGGTGGTGATGTATTTGTATGCGTTAATTCTAAGTTCACGACGTACCATGCCATTGCAATCAATTATTCGTAACACATAATCATCAAAATTTTCATTTTCGAGATAAGCGGTTACGGTACTATTTACAGGTTGTGGATAGGTGTAAAGAATATTCTTTTTGGTTTTCTTTTCTTCAACATACATTCTTAACGCTTTAGAATAATCAAACGGCGGAATTAAGATCTTATAATACAGGTAAGAATTTTTTTGTACGCCGCCATCGGTGTAAGAAAAACTCTCTTCGGTGCTGCTATTGCCGCAAATACCCGAATAATCGTATAACAAATTATAATTGGTGCTATCGTAACCTTTTAAAATCTGATAACCGTTGCAGGAACTTCCCTGCGAGATGGTAAAATCTAAACGGATATCGTTTCCAAGAATGATGGCATTAAATTTCGACACACGGCTTATCTGACCCGAAAGTAATAGAAGTGTAAAGAAAAATGAAATGAAAAAAAGCGTATGTCTTTTTGTCATCATTCAACCAGTAATTTTGTGTATTTACTTTTATCATCGCCATAAAACACCAGGTAATAAATACCGGATGATAAATTGAGCTGCTGTGCGTTGACCGTTATCTCATGAACGCCCTTAGGATACTCTTTATTAATAGCAGGTTTACTGATGGTTTTTCCGGTGTAATCCAACAACTTTATATTAAGCTTCGTTTTTTTATCGAGCGAAAATTCAACAGTAGTTTCGGTAGTGAACGGGTTTGGGCGTGGCGTCAATAAATTCAAATTATCTTTTTTAGCTTCATCAATTCCTAAAACCACCGGATTCACAATCGCAGTATACACACTTAAAGATCCGCCATTCAGTTGCATCCAAATTGGTCTTATCACGTTGTTTACGGCCGAAATGCCAATGTAATCGCCAAAAAAAGTGCCACTGGTTGGTAAAAAGGTGTTAGCATTGATCTTGTAATTTACAAAAGTGCTTCCACCATCTTTTGAAATGGCCAGGTAAACATCGGTATTATCACCACTCGAAAAATTTCTTCTATCATAAAACACCACATATACATAACCGGTTGTTTGATCAATGGTCATAGAACTCATAAACTGTTGCCTTCCCGGAGCATCGTCATTAACGCGTATCGGGGCGCTCCACGTGGTTCCGCCATTGGTAGATTTTACGATCCAAATATCTTTGTCATTCACACCGTTGGTCTCATCACTATAGTTTACATAAATGGTTCCTTTATAGGGGCCGTTGCTTAAGTCGCAAAATGTAAATGGTAAACCATTGCACCTTTGCAAACCGCTAATGGTGTAATCCCAGCCGCCGGGTGTTGCTGTAATAAGTTGTTCGGCCGGTAACCAGGTTGTTCCGCCATCAGTAGATTTTTGAAACATTAAACCATTTTTGCCCGACCAACAAACATAAATATCGCCGTTAGGACCAACTGCCGGCACGGCCCCTTCAACGGTTTTATCAGAATCAATGCAATCGCCGGCATATTTCGAAATACGTTTGGGCGTACTAAAGGTTAATCCACCGTCGGTCGATTTTGAATACAAAATTATACTACTGTCGGTTGTGGCCGAACTGCCGTACACATCAAATTGTGTCCAGGTCATATGTATGGCATTGTTGGTAGGATTAATTACGGCCCAGGCTTTATCTTGTCCTTTTGTTCCATTCTTTCCAACACCCACACAGGTAGTGTAAGTTTGTCCGGCATTACCCGATTTTTGAACAACTATGCGATCGATCCAAGAATTTCCACCACCCGAAGGCGGATTAGAAAGGTGAATATAATAAGCGGCCTGTGCTGTATCCCAAATTAAAACCGGATCTCCCCACACGTTATACGCTGCGCAAGTTAACGCGGCTACCGACCAGGTAGCACCGGCATTATTGCTGCGATACATACTGCTGATATTAGCACCGGCAACAATTTCATTGGTGTTTTTTGGATTAATGGCGATAGAAACCTCTTCAGGATTACTGGTAGTACTTATCAGTACATTGGTGAATTGGGCATTGGCCAAATTAAACGAAAGGAAGCTGAATAGTAGAAAAAGTTTTTTCATTTTGTTGAATGGGACAAGCATGTGTGAATTTTTAGACTAACTGTATTTAAAGGTAATAATAAAAACCAAATAAAATGGCCTTTAAGAGCCAAAATTTGAACAGATTCTGGCTAAAAATATTACCTTTGGCGCAAAATTTATTATGGAACGCAGTCAGATCAAAAATTATATAGAGAGTAATAAAGACCGTTTTTTGAACGAGCTTCTCGAATTATTACGCATCCCGTCGGTTAGCGCCGATACCAGTAAAACCGCCGATATGCACCGAACAGCCGAAGCGGTTAAACAACGTTTAATTGAAGCCGGGGCTGATCTGGTTGAAATTTCTCCAACCAAAGGATACCCTGTGGTGTATGGCGAAAAAATTATTGATCCAAAAAAACCAACCGTTATTGTTTACGGTCACTACGATGTTCAACCGCCCGATCCATTGGAGCTATGGGATTCGCCACCTTTTGAACCTGTTATTAAAAAAACCACTTTACACCCCGATGGCGCTATTTTTGCCAGAGGCGCCTGCGACGATAAAGGTCAAATGTTCATGCATGTTAAAGCATTTGAAATAATGATGAAAACCAATTCCCTTCCATGCAACGTAAAGTTTATGATAGAGGGCGAAGAAGAAGTGGGTTCAGCGAATTTAGGTCCGTGGATAAAGGAGAACAAACACCGTTTAAAAGGTGATGTGTTTTTAATTTCTGATACATCGATGCTTGGAAACAAAACCCCATCTATTGATATTGGCTTACGCGGATTAACCTACATGGAAGTGGAACTGGAAGGTCCAAACCGTGATCTTCACAGTGGTGTTTACGGAGGAGCAGTTGCTAATCCTGTGAATATTTTGTGTAAGATGATAGCTAGTTGTCACGATAAAAACAACCACATTACCATTCCTGGTTTTTACAAAAGTGTGGTTAATTTAACTGCTGCCGAACGTAAAGCTATGGCCAAAGCACCCTTTAATTTAAATAGCTTCAAAAAAGATCTTAATATAAAATCGGAGTACGGCGAAAAAGGTTATACTACAATTGAACGTACGGGTATCCGTCCAACATTGGATGTTAATGGTATATGGGGTGGTTATACCGGCGAAGGAGCAAAAACAGTTTTACCTTCAAAGGCCTACGCAAAAATCAGCATGCGTTTGGTTCCTAATCAAAGCTCTGAAAAAATTGCCGTGCTATTCGAAAAATATTTTAAAAAGATCGCGCCAAAATCGGTAAAAGTAAAAGTAAAACACCATCATGGTGGCGAACCGGTGGTGGTATCTATTAACTCACCGGCTTTTAAAGCGGCCAGCAATGCCATTGAAGAAACTTACGGTAAAAAACCAGTGCCAACCCGCGGGGGTGGTAGTATTCCAATTGTGGCTTTATTCAAAGAGATCCTTGGACTCGACAGTATTTTATTAGGATTTGGTTTAGATACCGATGCTTTGCATTCGCCAAACGAACATTACGGTTTGTTTAATTACTATAAGGGAATTGAAACCATTCCGTTGTTTTACCGCAACTATAGCGAGCTGTCTAAAAAATGAGTTTTGCCGATTGGATAGGAACAGTTGGCGTAAGTTTATTATTGATAGCGTTTGCTTTGAATCTTTTTAAGATCGCTTCTACTAAATCTTATCTTTATTTGGGACTTAATTTTTCGGGCGCACTTCTGGCCGGAGTGGCATCCGTTCTCATAAAATATGTACCCTTTGTTATTTTAGAATCTGTTTGGACATTGGTATCCTTATTGCAATTATATCAACCTTAAAAACCGCAAAATAATGAAACCCTTAAAACTATTAGGCTTACTGGTTTTACTGATCTTGGCATCCTGTAAAGATTTTAAGGAAGCTGAGGTTACCGGTGTGCAGGGTTTTAAGATCAAAAAGGCCAACATGGACGGCATTGAGGCCATTATTACTCTTGGCGTTAAAAACCCTAACGATATTGGCTTCTCAATTTACCCTTCCGAATTTGATGTAACTTATGGAGGCATGAACCTCGGGAAGGCCCGTCTATCTAAGCGTGTACACATTGATGCCCATAGCGAAAAGCCTTACGATTTTGTGTTAAAATCATCGCTAAAAAATTTAAACATCATGGATCTTACCGGTCTTTTAGGGGGTAAAAAATCGGGTAGCATAACACTTAAGGGCGACTTAAAAGCCGGTAAATTCTACCTTAAGAAGCGATTTCCCGTAAATGTTAACGAAAAAATGAAGCCCGATTTTTGACGTTTTCAACAATTTTCGTAACCTTTGTTAATAACGAGTCGTACAACTAGCAAAACCCGTTTTATGTTGGATACCGATTTAATATTAGCCTGCATAAAAAACGATAAAGTTGCTCAAAAGCAGCTCTTCCAAACCTATTATGGTAAAATGGCTGTTATAGCCAATCGCTTCTCTAAAAGTAATGCGCAGGGTAATCAGGTACTCAACGAAGGATTTACCCACATTTTCAATAACCTTTCAAAATTTAAAAATCAAACGGCTTTAAGTCTTGATGAATGGATGACACAGGAGTTTGTGTTATTTGCCGTTCAGTTCATAAGAAATATCCGCAACGAATATTATGTGGCCAGCACGGTTCGGGCTTCAGAAACTACGCCGCGATCATTCGATCTTTTTATGGATAACATAGTAACTGATTTTAAAAATGTTGATCTGGATGTTTTGGTTTTATCACTTCAGCAACTGGTGCCATCGCAACGTTTGGTTTTTAATTTACACATTGTGGATGCTTACGATCTTCAGAAAGTAAGTGAAATATTAGAAGCGAGTGAGCAAACCGTTAAATCCAATCTTGAAAAAGCAAAATATAATCTTCAAAAAAATATTGATAAGAATAGTAAATCGATGAAAAATGAGCAGTTTGTTTAGTTACGAATTAGACGAGAAAAAGATACGCGCCACTTTGCAGCAAGCAGAGATGCCGTATAATGACGCGTACTGGTCGGACTTTGACAGCTCTTTTTCGGCATTACCGGTGAAAAAAACTTCAACCGGCCCGGCTTTCATTAAATTTAATCTTAACATTAACCGTAATATTATTTTACCAATTTTTTTTATAATGGCACTCGTAGGTATATCGGCCATCATGTTCAGTTTTATCGACCTTCGATCGGGTAACGAAAAGCAACCTGTTCAAAAAGCGCTCGTACCAAATGCGGCCAATTACAAGTTAGAGAAGAAAGTAGTGAATGTTGCTCCTCAAAAAGAAATTCCGAAACAAGTTGTTCCGTCGGTAAAAAAAGATACCGTGATCGTAGCAACCATTACACCTTCGGTAGTTCCAACCGAAACAATTGGCCAAAACCAAAACAGTAATAAGAATATTTTTTGTTAGTACTCCGCAAAAACCCGATACTTCAGCTTCAAAAAACGATCCAAATCTTGCTGTTCAATCGGTACCAACCGGTACCAATTCGACTGACAAACCGTTGAAAAAAAGAAGACGTAATAAGAGCGGCTGGCTGGTGATCGACGCCATTCAGGCGCCGTTAAATCTTTCGAGTAATTCTACTCCCGAAATTGAGCCCGAGCTCAAAATAAAGTAAGAATTATCCCCTCTTTTAAATTCGGTTTTATTTGATTAGCTTTGCTAAACAAAAAATAAAAACATGAAAAAACTTTACTTCACTTTTTTAACAGCCATTTTAAGCGTTAGTGTTGCTAATGCACAAACATTAACTCAGGCAAACCATGCGCCAACTGTTGGCGATAGTTATGCTACGAGACAGTGCGATTCAACAGGCATTAGCGCCGGTGCCAGCGGGGCAGGAGCTCTTTGGACCTTTAACATGGCAATTCGTACCGCCACCACTAATTTTACAGGTGTTACTGTTGCCTCTACCGGAAGCACATCCATTTATCCGTCTGCCAGCGTTGCTGTAAAGTCTGGAGCCAATACCGATAAAAATTATTATTCATCAACCGCTTCTGATCTGAAATACTGGGGCGGTGTTTTTAGCGTTGCTACACAACCAATAACTTTATATTATGGTGTACCGGCAATTTTTGCTAAATATCCAATGTCATTAGCTACAACTTCCAACAGTGCGGTTAGTGGCAGCTTAACTACTATCTTAGGGGGCGGTACTTTTACCGGAAACTGTACCGTAATTGCAGATGGAACCGGTACATTAGCTTTACCAACCGGAACGTATAATAGTGCTATACGTGTAAAAACCACACAAACACTTGATTTTAGTATTCCGTCAACTGCACAGGGTTCTATTATCGAAACGGTTTATGATTACTATAGCAGCACACAAAAGTATCCTATGTTCACTATACATAGTTCGGCTTTTACCGCAACTGTTTTTTCGTTACCACAATCGGCTACTCAAACAGTTGTAACTATAAACACCGGTACTATGTCGGCGGTTCAGGAAATGAACAAAGAAGTTTCTAACCTAAATATTTTTCCTAATCCGGCTTTCAATAACGTTAACTTAACTTATTCAAACGATAATGGCGAAAACGCTTCTTACGAAATGATTAACGCCATTGGGCAGGTGGTAAAAAAAGAAAATCTAGGGAACGAAAAAGGCAAAGCCAATCATTCGGTTAGCCTTACCGGAATTGAGTCTGGAATATATTTTGTAAAAGTTGCCGTAGGAAATGCGGTTTCGGTACAAAAGATAACCATACGTTAAAAAGTGCATTTTTAGAGTGAAAGCGGGCCAAAAGCCCGCTTTTTTTGCTCAATACAGGTGGTAATACACTAGTTGGAGGGCGCATTTGGCTAAAAACGCTAAAAAATTCCGCAATAAATCTTAACTTTATACGTTAAACCATTTGTATACCAGATAATTGAAAAGGGTTTTAAGCATAATTTCAGGTCTCTTATTTTTTGTAAATGCGTTTGCTCAGGTTAACGCACCTGATGTCCGCTGCATTTCAGTTAACGCGACTGGCGACGTCACCCTTAATTGGATAATTCCACCCGACCCAAACGGTGATTTTTTTAGGTACGATATTTATAAATCAAATACTGCAGGAGGAACCTATACCCTGGTAGGAAATGTGAGTACCTATTTTACAACCTCTTTCACTGAAATAATAGCAGGAGGTAATACAGCTAGTCGTTACTATTACGTAAGAACAGTTTGGGGAGCAGGTGGTACCAATACTTCTACACCATCCGATACCGTTAACTCCATTTTTTTAAGCATTACAGGTTCGGTTGGACGACCTCAATTAAATTATAACAATATCCATTCTCCAAAACTCGTTACTTCTTCGTCGGGCTTCGATCTGTACCGCGAATTTCCAACAGCGGTTTGGTCCAATTTTATTTCTACACCCAACTATAGCTATATCGACACCGTTACCCGTTGCAGTATCTTTTACAATTATCAGATCCAGTTAAAAGATAACAGTGGTTGTACATCAAGCTCAAACATTAGCGGCGGAAATTATAAAGATGACACCTATCCGGTTACACCGCTTTTGGATTCTATAAGTGTTGATTGCAGCGGACAAAGTCATTTAGGTTGGGAGTCTTCTTCTTCACCCGATTGTGCAGGCTACATTATTTATTTAAAGAATGCTTCCGGAATTTGGGTGGCGGTTGATACGGTTTACGGCATTACAAATGCCGCTTACACTTACACTAATATCGCTGCAGGTAATAAAAGTCTCGATTTTAGAGTAGCGGCAATCGACAGTTGCGGTAATACTAGTCCAATGGGTCTGCAACACAGTACACTTTTTTTAAAGGCGCGTTTTGATACCTGCGCCCACAACACGGTTTTATCGTGGAATTCTTATCAAAATATGCCTCTGGGAACTATAAAATACGAAGTGTTTTGTTCCGAAAATAACGGGCCATACAATTACATTGGTGTAGCTTCAGGCAATTCGTTCCTTCACGATAATGTTAGTCCGGGTAAAACCTACTGTTATGTGGTCCGTGCCTTTAATTCGCCGCTGCTTATTTCGGCTAAATCCAATTGCGCCTGTTTTTTTGCGGGGTCTCCAAATGCTTCGTCGTTTGTGTATTTGCGTACGGCAACCGTTAATAAAACCAAAACCATTGATGTTAGTTTATTTTCCGATACGCTTTTTTCCTGTAAAGGATTTAATATTTACCGTTCTACCGACGGCATAACGTATTTCTCGGTTGGGTTTGTTCCTTTTGTTCGTCATACATCCTACTATTGGTATACCGATGATAACGTAAATACCGCCGAACAAAGTTATTATTACAAGGCGGTAATTATTGATAGTTGTGGTAATCCAAGATATACCAGTAATATCGGACAAACCATGCTTCTTAAAGTTAAGAACAACAACGGAAATGTTTTTGATAATGTTTTAGAGTGGAATAATTATTATAATTGGTCGGGTGGAGTTGGAGGATATTATATTTACCGTGTGGTTAACGACACCATTCAAACAAATCCTGTTAATTTTTTATCGGGAAGCAATACTAATTATGTTGATAACGTAGAAGGGATTGTAAGCGAAAGTGGCAAAGTGGGATATTTTGTTGAAGCGGTTGAAGGATTTGGGAACCAATATAATCTTGTTTCTTCAAGCACATCCAATGTGGCCTTTGCTTATGTAGAAGGCCAGGTTTATGTGCCAAATGCTTTTGCTGTTAAAGGTTGGAATAAAGTATGGTTGCCGGTGGCGCAGTTTGTTGAAAAAACCGATTATCATGTGATGGTGTTTGACCGTTGGGGAACAAAAGTTTTTGATACAACAGATGAATTCCATGGATGGGATGGCGGAAACAGCGAAGCCGGCGTATATGTATACCTGATACAGTATAAAAATGCCAGAGGCGAATTTGTTGAATTAAAAGGGGCCCTCAACAAATTATAGTTTTCCAATACAGTTCGGTTTATAAGTATCTTTTCCTAACCGTTTTCATTATTAAATCTGAGTTAATTTTGAGCTAATGCGAATTAGTATCTCCATTTGTTTATTTATTGGTTTATGGTCCTCGCTTTTTTCTCAATCACCGGTTAAGACCGGAAAGCAAGAACAGGTTACGCGCATTTTATTTGTGTTTGATGCCAGTAATAGTATGGTAAATAAGATAGGACCTATTACAAGAATTGAAGGCGCTAAGGAATTGTTCTGCCGCTTTGTAGATAGCTTATCCCTCAACAAAAATTTCCAGTTCGCTTTAAGGATGTACGGACACACGGTAAAATATCCGCCTGGCGATTGCAAAGATTCGAAACTGGTAGTGCCATTTGGAAAGAACAATATTGCTTTAATAAAACAAAAAGTGAACGAGGCCAAGCCAACTGGTATTACACCCATTGAACATTCGCTCATTGAATCGGCTAATGATTTCCCTGATAAAAAAGCGGTGAACATGATAATATTGATCACCGACGGTATTGAAGAATGCGGTGGCGATCCCTGCAGGGCTCGGCAAAAGCTAATGGAAAAAGGCATCGTGTTTAAACCGTTCATTATTGGAATAGGATTAAGTCCGGAGCAAATAAAAACATTTGAGTGTGTAGGAACGTATTTCGATTACGAAGATAACACCACCTTTCGCAACATCTCCAACATTATTACCAAACAAAAGCAAAGTAAGACCAGCGCGCAGGTAAATTTACTGGATATTAATTCGAAGCCGGTTGAAACCAACGTGAATATGACGTTTTACGATGTAAAGAACGATCGATACGTTTACAATTTTATGCACACGTTAAATCCGTTAAGCAATCCGGATACCTTATACATTGACGACTATCCAACCTGGAAAGTAGTGGCCCATACCATACCCGAGGTTGAAAGTAATGAGCTAAAACTAACGGTTGGTAAACATACCACAATACCGATAAGTGCGCCACAAGGTTTTTTGCAGATCAACCGCATGAGTGGGGCTTATAATTATAATGAGAAAGTGAAATGTGTGGTAAGAAAAAGTTATAATATGCAAACACTAAACGTACAATTACTTAATACAAACGAAAAGTATATTGTGGGGGAATACGACCTCGAAATTTTAACCCTTCCAAGAACCTACATTTATAAAGTGAAAATTGACCAATCGCAAACCAAAACGGTTGAAATTCCCAGTGCCGGAGTACTTAATGTAAAATGTTTAGAAGCAGGCGACGGTTGTATTTTAATGGAAAATAGCGGTAAGCTCGAAAAAGTAAGCAATTTGAGTATTGCAACAATGCAATCCTTTTACCTGCAGCCTGGAAACTATAAAATCGAATGGCGCTCAAAAAGCCTCAAAGGAAGCATCTATACTATCGAAAAAAAGTTCGTAATTCAATCGGATACACAAACCAACGTCGACCTTTTTAAGTAACTGCTTACCAATAATTTATATTTTATTTAAAATTGCCAATTTAAGCCCATAAACCTTATATTTGCACTCTTATTTTCAAAAAAAGAAATTTTAATTAAAGATTGTTATGCAAAACAAAGGATCCATTAAAGTATTTGCAATTTTACTTGTATTAGCCTGTATTTTTTATTTATCGTTTACCTGGGTAACAAGAGGAGTTGAACAGGAAGCGAAAGATTATGCCGAAGGTGTTGCTTCATCACCAAGGGTTATACAAGCTGCAAAGGAATTTGCCAAGAATAATACTACTAAGCAATTAACCTATATTGATTCGGTTAAGAATAAAATTGTTGACCGTTATCTCGATTCGGTAAAAAAGCTTCCGGTTTACAGTTTTGGATTTGCCAGTTATACTTACGAAGAATGTAAAAGACGCGAAATTAACTTAGGTCTCGACTTACGTGGTGGTATGAACGTGACGTTGGAGGTTTCGGTGATAGACATCATTAAGAACCTTTCTAACAATAGCTCGGATGCTTTATTCAATCAGGCATTAAACGAAACGCAAAAGAATTTAGGAAAGAACAACGATGATTTTATAACCCTGTTTGATAAAACTTATAAAGCGGTGGCGCCTAATGGCCGATTAGCACCGTTGTTCCAAACCCTCGAAAACAAAGGAAAGCTGGAATACAACTCTACCAACGAACAGGTAATTAAATTTATTCGTCAACGTGTAGATGAGTCCATCACTAACGCCGAAAAAACATTCCGTTCTCGTATCGACCGCTTTGGTGTGGCACAGCCTAACATTCAAAAATTGGAATCGGGTGGACGTATCTTAGTGGAATTACCTGGTGTAAAGGATAAAGCGCGCGTTCGCGAATTATTACAAGGAACAGCTAATTTGGAGTTTTGGGAAACGTTTGAGAACGTTGAGGTAGGCGGTTATTTTGAAAAAGCCAACGCCAAATTAAAAAGTGTTTTAAATCCGGAAGAGAACGTAGCAGTATCCGATACTACAAAAACAGGAAGCGATAGTACCGCCACCGTTAAAACAGGAACAGCTGTTGTTTCCGATTCGGTTAGAAAAGCGGATAGTATCGCAAAACTGGCAGTGGCTTCTAAGTCGGTTAATCCGCAAGATACCGCTTACAAGAATTGGATGAAGCGTTATCCTTTATTCTCACAAATTTCGCCGCTTAAACCAAATCTTTACAGCGATGGAAAACAGCAATATTTTTCGCCGGGTTCTGTTTGCGGTTTAGCTTATAAGAATGATACCGCTAAAGTAAATGAATATTTGAATAATGAAAAAGTAAGAAGCGTATTCCCTTCTAAAATGAAATTTATGTGGAGCTCGAAGCCACGTATCATGGATGCGGAAAAAGGAATTGAAGCTTACGAGTTACATGCCATAAAAATTACTGATCGCAACGGAAAAGCGGCTTTATACGGCGATATCATCACGGATGCCCATAAAGATTACGATCAGAAAAGCGGTGCGCATCCATACATCAGTATGACAATGAACAGTGAGGCGGCACAAAAATGGAAAAACTTAACCAGAGCTAATAAACCGGAAGGACAAAAACAAGGACGCTGTATTGCGGTGGTAATGGATAATATGGTTTATTCGGCGCCGCGTGTACAGAACGAAATTTCGGGTGGGCAATCACAGATCACAGGCGATTTTACCAATGAAGAAGCGGATGCGTTATCGGCAATTTTAAGTGCCGGTAAATTACCTGCTCCTGCACGGATCGTTGAAGAAAACATCGTTGGTCCAACTTTAGGTCAGGAAGCAATTGATTCGGGTTTAACCTCTTTTGTAATTGCCTTGATTGTGATCTTATTATTTATGGCCGCGTATTATAACAAATCTGGTATTGTGGCTAACATCGCTCTGGTATTCAATATGTTTTTCATATTGGGCGTTTTGGCCTCTATGAATGCTGTATTAACGCTACCAGGTATTGCAGGTATCGTTTTAACTATAGGTTTAGCAGTGGATGCCAACATCCTTATTTTTGAACGTGTTCGTGAAGAATTGGCGCTTGGTAAATCAACCGGACAATCTATTAAAGAAGGATTTAAACACGCCTTGAGTTCTATCATTGACTCGAACGCAGCCTTAGCAATTTTGGCTATTATCTTAATGGTGTTCGGAACAGGACCTGTGCAAGGTTTTGCTACTACATTATTGATTGGTATTGGCGCTTCTTTATTTTCGGCTATATTGATCACCCGCGTAATTTTTGAATGGATGCTCGAGCGCAAAATGGAAATTCCATTCGACAATAGCTTTACACGTAATGCCTTTAAGAATATTAGCATCGATTTCGTTGCAAAACGTAAAATTTATTATGCCCTATCAACCATTATTATTGTTGTGGGAATAGTTTTTTATGTGAAGAACAAAGGATTTAATTTGGGTGTTGATTTTCAGGGAGGCCGTACTTATCAGGTGCGTTTTGAGAAAGACATGAATACCGAAGAGGTAAAGAAAGCACTTGCTGTTCCTTTTGAAAGTGCTCCTGAGGTAAAAACATTAGGAAACAAAAATCAGGTTAAGATCACAACCACTTACAAAGTTTCTGATAACAGCGCTAATGCCGATTCGCTTGCGGATGTTGGATTGAACAAAGGATTGGCAAATCTTAATACAAAATACGAAGTAATGTCGCAACAAAAAGTAGGACCTACTATTGCAACCGATATTTTATACGGTGCTTATGGTTCGATCTTATTCTCGTGTTTGTTAATGTTTATTTACATTGTTATTCGATTCAAAAAATGGCAGTATGGATTAGGATCGGTGGTGGCATTATTCCACGACGTACTAATAGTATTATCATTCTATACTATTTTTGATGGTATCTTGCCGTTCTCGTTAGAAATAGGCCAGGATTTTATCGCGGCCATTTTAACGGTAATGGGATATACCATGACGGAAACAGTTGTTGTATTTGACAGGATACGTGAACGTTTGGCAGATAGCGGTAAAACCGATGAGCCAGGTGAAGAGAGAAATAAATTGATCAACTTCGCGTTGAACAGCACTTTGAGCCGAACCATTCTAACATCGTTAACCGTATTCTTTGTACTAGTGGTAATATTTATTTTCGGAGGCGATAGTATCCGCGGATTTATCTTTGCCTTATTGATAGGCCGTATTATCGGAACTTACTCTTCATTATGTATATCAACACCTATAGTAGTTGACTTTGATAAGCGAAAAAAATAAATTAAAATTGTGGTGAAATTAAAAACCCAGACAGTAATGTCTGGGTTTTTTGTTTTAATTGGTGTTAACAAACTAACTCAACAAAATTCATCATAAACCATTTTTAGATGGTCACTTATCATTTGAGCGGTGCGCCCTTCGATATTATGTCTTTCAACAAAATGAACCAACTCACCTTTTTTAAATAACGCAATACTTGGTGAAGAAGGTGGATATGGTGCAAAGTGTTTACGAGCCTGATTAACTGCTTCGGTATCAAAACCTGCAAATACGGTAGTTAATTTGATAGGCTTTTTAGTATTAGATAAACTCATTTTTACGCCCGGTCTGCAGGCGCCGGCTGCGCAACCGCATACCGAGTTAACTACAACTAAAACGGTATCGCCGCTTGCAATCGCTTTATCAACGGTTTCTGGCGTCAACAGTTCTTCAAAACCAACAC
>JBGASH010000235.1:0-4622 GCA_044229775.1 Bacteroidia bacterium | reverse complement strand
GTTCCAATAAACTTACGCCAACTTTTTTGTTCTTATCGGCACTGTAAACTTTTTGGGCAATATAAATACTTTCTATCCACGCACCGGCAAAAGCAATAGCGGTAATGTGTTTTTGTTTGCTTTCCTCAAGCAAAACGTCGCTTTGCATTTGAATCTCAGAAACCAAAACGATCAGCGAATCTTCTCGATCAATATTCTTATCAAAACGTTTACCAAGATTATTGGTCTCAAATGCGGTTTGTAAACCTAAATGAACACCGATATCGCGACAAGCTTTTAAATAACTTTTACTGTCCTGATACTGTTTGTTTAACACAGTATAAGCCAGATCCGAACTATACACGCCTAAATTAACGGCACGCACAAAATCATTAGTATTATATTTTAAGGCGTTATTGGCTGGATTCGTTACGTCTGCCATAAATTTGAGCCCCGATTTTTTAAAAATAGACGCCACTTGAAGAGGCGATGGAAGGGTATAAGAGGTTTCATCCTCTTCATCCGGAGTAGTTTCGGTATTTGATGTAACTGCCACAGAATCAGATTTTAACTCATCCGAATCAGTCGCTTTGTTGTCGTTGCCGCAGTTAGTGAAAAATAAAACCCCTGCGCTTAAAATGCTTAGGGTCTTTAAAGAGTATTTGGTCATAACATTTTATATAATAGCAAATTTATAAAATAATATTACCTAAACAAACCTAAAATCGATCTAAAACCAGATCTAACGGTCTAATATTAAAACCCAGTAATAAAATATGGTATAAATACTTATTTTATGCCCTGTTTTTTGGCTTTTTTACTGCCTTCGTACAGGTCAAATTTAAGAAAACGGCACTCGAGCGAACCATTAAAAACGGGTATTTTTCGCTGGGTTTAAGGCTCTGCTGTTTTTAAAAACCCTCAACGCTTGATGTAATTATCCAGGCGGTATAACCTCCAAAGTCGCGACGCTTTAATTTATTACCTATTTCTTTGTAAAAAGAGGCGATCTCCGGTTCGCTCATACGTTCGCCGTAAGGCGGATTCAAAATAACAACACCCGGTTTTTTTGGAGGCTGCAGATCGAAAAACGAATGATGAGATAAAGTGATCACGTCATCCACCTTGGCGTTAGTAATATTTATCTGCGCTTTTTTTAGCGACGATTCATCAATATCGTTGGCAATGATCTTTGGTTCATCGTTCTTTATTTTATCAACGCTCGAATCAAAAATAGTATTGTAAAGTTCTTCATTGTAATTTTTCCATGTCATGAAGCCAAATCCTTTTCTGAAATAACCGGGTGGAATATTATTGGCAATAGAAGCGGCTTCAATGGCAAACGTACCGCTACCACACATGCCGTCAATTAATAATTGATGCGGTTGCCACCCGCTTAATTTAATAAGGCCAGCCGCCAAAACTTCCTTAATGGGCGCTAAGTTAATATCGCTTCGGTATCCGCGTTTGTATAATGGATCGCCACTGCTATCTAAACTAATGTTCACTTCGTTTCTGAATACATGGATGTAGATCTTTACGTCCGGATTTTCGAGATCAACACTTGGACGATCATTGAATTTTTCGCGGAAGCGATCAACAATGCCGTCTTTTGTTTTTTGCGACAAATAAAGGGTGTGATCAAAAAATTCGGAATTAATTACCGATTCAATAGCAATAGTGTTTTTAACCGTGAAGATCTTTTCCCACTCCAGTTTTTTTATTTCATCATAAAAAGTATGTTCGTTGTCGGCTTTAAATTTTGCAATAGGCACCAGGATCTTTAAAGCGGTGCGGAGATTAAAATTACTTTTGTATAAAAACCCCAGATCACCGGTAAATGAAACGCCCCTTTTAAAAGGTGTAATGTTTTTAGCGCCTAAACGCAACAGGTCGGAAGCTAATACTTCTTCGAGACCAAAGAAGGTGGTGGCCTTCATTTCAAAATCGCCGGTGCTAATAAAATCGATCATCTATTTTTCGAATTCGTTAATACAGTTGCGCCATTTTTCGGGCATATCAATGGTTTGTTTTTGCAGGTAATCAAAACAAACTAAAACGCTTTTCCCTTTAGCGCATTCGGTTTCTTTACCGTTTGTGCTACGGGTAAGAATGTTTGAGATCTCAAAACTTTTATTGCCTATACTGGTTATTTTGGTGTAGCAATTTATCTCGTCGTCTAAAAGTATAGGTTCAAAATAAGTTATTTCGCTATGCGCTAAGATCAAACCGGTTTTATCCCAGTCAATTTGAATTTTAAAAACATCTCTGAAATACTGCACACGGGCGGTTTCAAAGTAGGTAAGATGGTTGGCATTGTTTACGTGACCTTGTTTGTCTACGTCCTTATAACGCACTTGTATTCTGGTGCAATGTTTAA
This sequence comes from Bacteroidia bacterium, assembly GCA_044229775.1. Classification (GTDB taxonomy): domain Bacteria; phylum Bacteroidota; class Bacteroidia; order B-17B0; family Aurantibacillaceae; genus JAHEYG01. The sequence continues at coordinate 2,263 of JBGASH010000235.1, read as the reverse complement.
AATCGCTTGTGGTCATAGGATTAAATTTCTCTTTTTAATAGGGCCAAGGCTAATTCTTCCAGCTTCTTTTTCTTATCGGGATCGGCTTTTATAAGGTGCAAATGTTTGATGGCTTCTTTGCTGTGTTTATCAGCCTCGCCTTCGGTAACATTTTTAATGGCCAGTTCATTATAAATGGTTAATACTCCTTTTACTTTTTCGCCGGCACGTTCGGCCGGCATAGAAATAAAGTAATTCAGTTTTTCTTTTTGTTTTTTATCACACGTTTCTAAAGCTTTTACCAACAAGAACGTTTTTTTATTGACGATGATATCGCCGCCTTTACGTTTTCCAAAATCTTTTTCGGCGTAAACATCCAATAGGTCGTCCATTAATTGGAAGGCAATGCCTAAATGTTTTCCGAATTCATAAAGATGATTGAGTTCCTGTTTTCCGGCATCGGCTATAATAGCCCCCATTTTTAAACTGCCACCCAGCAGAACAGCGGTTTTATTGGTTATCATGTCAATGTATTCTGAAACCGTTACATTTTTGTTGCTTTCAAAATTCATGTCGGTTTGTTGTCCTTCGCAAACCAATACGGCCGTTTCAGAAAAAACATGGAGTAATTTTTTTTGCAGTTCAGCTTCGTAATTGTTCAATATAGCAAAGGCTTTTACCAACATTACATCCCCACTCAAAATGGCCACCTCATTATTCCACTTGGCATGTACAGTTGGTTTTCCTCGCCTCAAGGGCGCTTTATCCAAAATATCATCGTGTATCAACGAAAAATTATGGAACAACTCAATGCATAAGGCCGAGTCAAGCGCCTGTTTAGGATCTTTATTAAAAAGATCACAGGCCATTAAACATAAAAGCGGACGTAACCGCTTCCCGCCAAGGGATAAAATATAATTCTCGGGATCGTAAAGTTCCTTTGGTTCCTTTCCCGAAACTTGTTTGGTATAATTTTCGAGATGAGCAGAAAATAAATGTAATAACGGCTCGTAATTTTTCACAATAAGATCTTAATTATTTATTTTCAAGTAACCCGAGCAAATACGTACCATATCCGCTTTTTGTAAGCGGTTCGGCAACCTTACGCAATTGTTCTTTATTAATGTATCCCATGTTAAACGCTACCTCTTCAATACATCCTATTTTAAGCGCCTGCCGTTCTTCAATAACCTGTACAAATTGTCCGGCCTGCATCAACGAAGCAAAAGTTCCGGTATCCAACCAGGCGGTACCGCGATCCATGATGGATACTTTTAGTTTACCGCGTTTCAAGTACTCTTTATTCACATCGGTAATTTCGTATTCGCCGCGGGGCGATGGTTTTAAATTCTTAGCAATACTCACCACTTCGTTATCGTAAAAATATAAACCCGGTACTGCGTAATGCGATTTAGGTTGTTTTGGTTTTTCTTCTATTGAAAGTACTTTGTTATTCTTGTCAAATTCTACAACACCGTAGCGCTCTGGATCACTTACGTGATAAGCGAACACTACGCCGCCTTCGGGGTTATTGATCTTTTGAAGCATACGGCCAAGACCCACGCCGTAAAAAATATTATCTCCCAATATCAAAGCCACTTTATCGTTGCCAATGAATTTTTCGCCAATAACAAAAGCCTGGGCCAGACCATTTGGGATTTCCTGCACGGCATAAGTGAACTTACATCCTAAATGTTCGCCGGTACCCAATAGTTTTTCGAAATTAGGAAGATCGTGTGGCGTAGATATGATCAGTATTTCTTTTATCCCCGAGATAAGTAATACCGATAAAGGATAATAGATCATTGGTTTGTCGTAAATGGGCATCATTTGTTTGCTCATAGCAAGCGTAAGAGGATGCAAACGTGTGCCGGAACCGCCGGCCAGGATTATTCCTTTCATGACTGTAAAAATTGAATTAGCAAGATACGAATTTATGTATTAAGGGCTAAGATCTCCTTTACTTTTTTGCGGTATTTGGGCTTTTTGTATAGGTAATACTTGCTATCCCTGTAAATTTGCCGCAAATCTATCCAAATTCCGTATGAATAAAAGACACCGTTAAAGTTGATGCGTTTTCCGGCTATTCCAAACATATACCGGTATCCTGCCATACCACATAAGCCTATCCATCTTACGGGCTTTAAATAAAGGGTAACACCTGCACCTGTTGGCAAAATATAATCCGAATTATAACTGGTTTGCTCGTCGGTGTTGATGTCGAAATAACGTAACTTGTATTTTCCGCCGCCGGCTTCGGCGCTCACGTCAACCCCAAAATACC
>JBGASH010000234.1:0-4558 GCA_044229775.1 Bacteroidia bacterium | reverse complement strand
CGTCGCAGAATGAATCTGAATCATCACGATGATTTGGCCGACCCGATAAACCGGATGCTCAACGCATTCGAGCCAGGAACTTACGTGCAGCCTCATAAACACGAAAACCCAGACAAGAGAGAAGTTTTTATCCTGTTGAAAGGAAGTTTACTGGTGGTTTTCTTCGATAACGCTGGAAATCCAACTGAGTTTATTTTGCTCGACCGCGACAAAGGAAACTATGCGGTAGAAATTGCTCCGGGAACCTGGCACACCATTATTGCCCTCCAAAGCGGTAGCGTTGTTTACGAGGTTAAAGATGGTCCGTATTCGCCACTCGACGATAAGAATTTTGCGTCGTGGGCACCCAAAGAAAATGAAGATGGATGTGGAGAATACCTGAAAATGTTGACAAATCAATATTATAGCCTTCAAAAGTAATTTATGTAGCGGGTATTTTTTGAAATTACTTAATTTTGCGGCTCAGAATTAAGATACATTATGGCACAGAAACCTTCAATCCCAAAAGGAACACGCGATTTTTCACCGGCTGAAATGACCAACCGGAACTACATTTTCGATACCATCAAAAGCATTTTCCGCCTGTACGGGTTCCAGCCCATCGAAACTCCGGCAATGGAAAGTCTTTCTACTTTGATGGGAAAATACGGCGAAGAAGGTGATAAACTGTTGTTTAAAATTCTGAATTCCGGCGATTTTGCTACCAATCTTTCTGATCAGGAGTTGCTCGACCGGAATAGTATAAAACTGACCAACCGCATTTCAGAAAAAGGACTGCGCTACGACCTGACTGTGCCATTTGCCCGTTTCGTAGTTCAGTACCGGAACGACATTTCGTTCCCGTTCAAGCGCTACCAGATTCAACCGGTTTGGCGTGCCGACCGACCACAAAAAGGACGTTACCGCGAATTTTGGCAGTGCGATGCGGATGTTATTGGGAGTAATTCGTTAGTGAACGAACTCGATCTTATTTCCTTAATGGATAAGTCTTTTTCTGAATTGAAAATTCCTGTTTTACTAAAATTCAATAACCGCAAAATATTAAGTGCCATTGCCGAAATTATTAATGAAAAAAATAAAATAGTAGATATCACCATCGCCATTGATAAATTAGATAAGATCGGCAAAGACGGTGTGGTGAAAGAATTACTTGAAAAAAATATTAACCAACCTTCCATAGATAAAATTTCGCCTTTATTTGAATTAAAAGGTTCTAATGAAGATAAGTTAAAGATCTTAAGAACATTTGTTGGACAAAACGAAATTGGATTAAAAGGAATTTCAGAAATTGAATATCTGCTGAATAATTCGTCGGTAACCAAAACAAAATTGGAATTGGATATAACCTTAGCCCGTGGCTTAAATTATTATACCGGTACTATTTTTGAGGTAAAGGCCGATGCAGGGACCTTTACCCCTAGTATTTTAGGCGGCGGACGTTACGATGACCTTACCGGAATTTTTGGTTTACCGAATATGAGCGGTGTTGGCGTTTCATTTGGCATCGATCGCATTTACGATGTGATGGATGAATTGAATTTATTTCCCGAAAACATCAGTAAAGCGGCTAGTAGTAAAGTTATGTTTGTGAATTTTGGCGAAAGAGAAGCCGCGGAATGCTTAAAGTTGGCTGGCGAATTGAGGAGAAATAATATTTCATGTGAAATTTATCCTGAGGTTACTAAAAAAATAGGTAAACAATATGAATATGCAGATAAGAAAAATATTCCGTATGTTATTGCTGTAGGAATAGTAGAGATTGCGGAAAAAGCATATTTTTTAAAGGACATGACCAAAGGCAGTCAGGAAAAATTAAGTATTGAAGAAATTATTAAGGAATTAAGTAAATAGCCACTAAGACGCGAAGTTTTGTTCTTTTATTCTTTGCGTCTTAGCGCCTTTGTGGCAAGAAAAAAATATTCTCATTTATGAGTACTAACAAATACGACATCATCATCATAGGCGGCGGCATCGTTGGATTAGCAACTGCTTACAAACTTTCGCTAAAGCACCCTAACAAAAGCATTTTAGTTCTTGAAAAAGAAAAAGAAGTGGCGGCTCACCAAACCGGGCATAACTCGGGCGTGATCCACTCGGGGATTTACTATAAACCCGGTTCATATAAAGCAAAAAATTGTGTTGATGGCCGAAGAGAATTGGTGCAGTTTGCCAAAGAACACAACATCCCTTTTGATCTTTGCGGAAAAATAATTGTGGCCACCCACGAAAGTGAATTGGCACACATGAATAAAGTTTTCAATAACGGCGTAGCCAATGGCGTTGAAGGCATTGAAATGATAGATACCAAAAGCATTAAAGAAATTGAACCGTTTTGCGAAGGTATTGCCGGTATCTGGGTGCCTTGTACAGGAATCATTGATTATACCGACGTGGCTAAAAAATACGTAGAGTTAATTCATGCAAAAGGCAACAATAAAGTTTTAACCGGTCAGGAAGTAAAGAGTTTTGTGAAGAAAGGAGATGTTACGGAAGTTATAACTCAGGACCATCAATATGAAGCCTCTTTTATTATCACCTGCGCCGGATTGCAAGCCGATCGTGTTTCGAAGAAAGAAGGACAAAAAAGTGATGCGGCCATTATCGGATTCAGAGGCGATTATTTTGACCTTACTGAAGTTGGAAGAAAAAAAGTAAGAAATTTAATTTATCCGGTTCCCAATCCAAAATTCCCATTCTTAGGCGTACATTTTACGCGAATGATAAAAGGCGGTGTGGAATGTGGTCCGAATGCTGTATTTGTTTTTAAACGCGAAGCTTATAACAAAACCGGTTTCAGTTTAAAAGATACCCTAGAAGCGTTTGGATTTAAAGGTACCTGGAAATTCTTTGCCAAGCATTGGAAATTTGGCTTGGATGAATACCGCGGAGCATTTAGCAAGGCTTATTTTTTAAAGCGTTTGCAAAAATTAATTCCAACCTTACAAATGGAAGATATTGTGGCGGCCCGCTGCGGGATCCGCGCCATGGCCTTAGCGCCTGAAGGAGAAATGCTGGATGATTTTAAAATTGAGAAGCACGGTAACGCGATGCATGTAATTAACTCCCCTTCTCCCGCCGCAACGGCTTCCTTAGCTTACGGTAACGAGATAGCTACCATGGCTAGTGAGTATTTTAAACTATAGGGTCAACCATTTACTTACGCCCCTTTTACTGGCAGAATCTTTAACCGGAATTTTAAGGGCGACCGCAACTTTTCCAGCAAGATCAAAGGCTTCGTTCTTCGTTTTTGTTTCGTGAACAATGATCCTTCGATTTTTATTATGCACTAAACTTACCTGATAGAATGAATCGGGATTATTTTCTTCTTCATCGATACTGCAAACAGCGCATTTTGAGAAATAATTTTTGAAAATTAAAACATAATCAATTTTCGGCAAAGGCTTAAAACTTCCCGATTTAAAAATACCTAGAACTGTTTCCTGAAGTTTATATGTTCTTTCCTCAATATCTATGAACGTAAAGAACTTTCTAAGTAAATTATTTAACGCGTTTCTGTTTCCAACAATTATGTTTTTCATAACTCATCAAGTGTTTTGTAAAATATTTACCACTTTCACTTCCGGTTTAAAAACTATTTTTGACCTAATAGAATTTGAAATAAGGCAATTCGCTTCTGATTTTTCAAGAACCCTTAGTGCTCGCTCTTTCTGATGTTCGTTGGCTACAGTAACAATTGGCATTAAGGTAATTTCACTAATTTGATATTTACTCTCAACCATTTCAAGTTTACCCAGTCCGTTTGAATTAAAATCTAAAAATTCAAGTTTTGAGTTCTCGGCGATCGCTAAAAAAGTGGTCATTAAGCAAGTGTTTACAGCTGCCACCAAAAAATGTTCTGGCGACCAAACTCCTTCTATACCTTTCGGAAACTGAGGAGGCGTAGCCACTTCAATTTGCGTTTTCAATTCAGAAGATGATACTATACCTCTTCGATCTGTCGTCCATTTTACTGAGGTTTCATATATATGCTCTTTTTCCATTTTTAAATATTTTGATCAATTATCTTTTTTAAATAGTCGGCCGGTACAACACCTGATTGCCGCCATTTAATTTCTCCATTTTTAAAAACCATTAAGGTAGGCACCCCTTGCACCTGATATTGACTTGCAGCTGCCGGATTTTGATCAACGTCGATCTTAATAATAGAGGCGGTGTCGCCTATTTTATTTTTCAATTCTTTCAGTATAGGTGCCATCATTTTGCATGGACCACACCATTCGGCTGAAAAATCTACCAGTACCGGTTTATCTGAATTAATTATTTCTTTAAAGCTTAGCATATTTTTTTATTTTATCTTTAATTCCGCCTTCTTAATTTCTAAATACTTTTTATCGAACCTAACAAAAAAGTTTAGCCATATTATCCTCGCCCATCGGAATACCAAAGGAAAAACAATAAGAATGTTTGCGCTAACAATAACCGTTAAAATTATCGGATCCAGGTTCATAAAAAAAAGATCGGTCAAGAACCAAATAATGAACATGCCGGCCATCAAAGCGTATGAAACATAAAGTGCGCCGTAGAAAAAACCGGGCTC
>JBGASH010000233.1:0-4944 GCA_044229775.1 Bacteroidia bacterium | reverse complement strand
AAAAACCACATCGGCCATTAATCTTGCAGCCAGTTTAGCTGTTTTAGAATATAAAACATTGCTGGTTGATGCCGATCCGCAATCGAATGCCACCTCGGGCGTAGGGATCGATCCTAAAAATGTAAAAGCCGGATTGTACGAATGCGTTATTGATAGCATGCATCCAAAAGACGTGATCCTTAAAACCGAAACGCCCAATTTGTTTTTACTTCCTACTAATGCCGACCTCGTGGGGGTTGAATTAGAATTGGTGAACCTTCCTAATCGTGAGTACATGATGAAAAAGGCTTTGGAAAAGATAAAAGACAAATACGATTTCATAATCATTGATTGCTGTCCTTCGTTAGGATTAACCGTTATCAATTCCCTTTCGGCTGCCGACAGCGTCATTATTCCGGTACAGTGCGAATATTTTGCATTGGAAGGCATGGGCAAATTATTACAAACCATTAAAATTGTTCAGGCGCACTTAAATACCAATTTAGATATTGAAGGCGTATTGCTTACGATGTACGATGGCCGTTTACGTTTAGCCAATCAAGTTGTAGAAGAAGTAAAGACCCATTTCCAAAATATGGTTTTTAATACCATTATTCAACGCAATACCAAATTAGCCGAAGCGCCTAGTCACGGTAAAACTTCCATCATGCACGATGCCGTTGGAAAAGGTACCGTTAATTACATGAATTTAGCCCGCGAAATTTTACAACGTAATGGTTTAACAAAAATAAGCGACGAAGACAGAACCATGAACATTGTTGAAGATAATTTATCGGAAACAGAAATAAGCGAAGATATATAGTTAGTTCGGAGTTCAGAGTTCGCAGTTCGGAGTAAAAGGCCGAATTGAGAATTTTAAACTCCATTAAAAAAAATTAATAAAAGAAAAAAGTTTGAAGGAGATAGTTCGAAAAATAAGACAAACCGGCAACTTGCCATCTACGAACTCCCAACTTCAAACTCCCAACTAAAGACTATGAGCAATTTAAAAAAACCAGCATTAGGAAGAGGATTAAGTGCCTTGCTTGAAAATGCTAAAACCGATATCACCACAAAAGTTCACGGAGAACATACGCCCATTGTAGGTTCCGTTTCGATGATAAAAATAAAGAACATTGAAACCAATCCTTTTCAGCCACGTACCAACTTTGAGGAAACAGCTTTGAACGAATTACGCGATTCCATTAAACAACATGGCATCATTCAGCCTTTAACGCTGCGCAAATTGGGCTACGACCATTATCAATTGATCTCGGGAGAAAGACGTTTCCGTGCCTCGCAAATGGCAGAATTGACAGAGGTACCTGCCTACATTCGCGTAGCTGATGATCAGGCCATGTTGGAAATGGCTTTAGTAGAAAATATCCAGCGTGAAGACCTTGATCCAATGGAGGTGGCTTTGTCTTACAAACGTTTAATAGAAGAATGTAGCCTGACACAGGAAGCGCTTAGCGAAAAAGTAGGTAAGCAACGTAGTACAGTTACCAATTTTTTACGCTTGTTAAAACTTCCCGCTCCTATTCAAAAAGCGTTACGCGATAAAGAAATAACAATGGGTCATGCGAAAGCTTTAATTAATATTGATAACGAAGACAGGCAACTGGCTATTTTTGCGCTCGCTTTAGAGAATGATCTGTCGGTAAGACAAATTGAAGAAATAGCGCGCGGGGAAAAAATAAAATTCACACCTAAAGTTACACGCGTTCAAAAACCATTAAGTACCGAAGATAAAATTGTTAAACAAAAGCTGGAAAAAATATTTAAGACCTCTTTTGTTTTTAAACGTACCGGCAACTCCGGAACTTTGACCCTGACTTTTAAAAACGATAAAGAACTTGAAAAAATACTTTCTCGTCTCGGAATCGATTAATTCTTAATACTTCATTCTTAATTTTTTCATTATGCCAAAAGGAATTTACAAAGTACCGGTGCCTGTTAACGAGCCCGTAAAAAATTATGTACCCGGAAGCCCCGAACGCAAAGAACTTCAAGCCATGCTTAAGGAGCTACGTAAAACAGTACTTGATATACCAATGTACATTGGAAGTAAAGAAGTGCGCAGCGGAAACAAAATACGCCTGGCCCCTCCTCACGACCACAAACATACTTTGGGATACTTTCATAAAAGTGATAAAAAACACATTGAGCAGGCCATTACTGCAGCCTTAGCCGCAAAAGAAAAATGGGCCGCTTTAAGTTGGGAACATCGCGCCGCCATTTTTTTAAAAGCAGCCGATCTAATTGCCGGTCCGTACCGGGCTAAACTAAACGCTGCTACCATGTTAGGACAAAGTAAGAACGTTTATCAGGCCGAAATTGACAGCGCATGTGAGATCACCGATTTTTTACGATTTAACGTTAGCTACATGAGCGAAATTTATGCCGATCAACCCATTTCATCACCGGGTGTTTGGAATCGTTTAGAATGGCGTTCGCTCGAAGGTTTTGTATACGCTTTAACGCCATTTAATTTTACCGCTATTGCCGGAAATTTACCAACCAGTTGCGCCATGATGGGAAATGTGGTGGTTTGGAAACCCAGCAATACTCAGGTATACAGCGCTAATGTGTTAATGGAAATATTTAAAAAAGCAGGTGTACCCGATGGTGTTATTAATTTAATTTATCCAAGCGGACCTGATGCCGCTGAAGTTATCTTTAATCATAGAGATTTTGCGGGTATACATTTTACCGGAAGCACGGAGGTGTTTCAAAATATCTGGGCTTCCATTGGAAACAACATTCATAAATACAAATCGTATCCTAGAATAGTAGGCGAAACCGGTGGTAAAGATTTTATTTTAGGTCACAAAAGCGCCGATGCAAAAGTATTGGCAACAGCTATTAGTCGCGGGGCTTTTGAATATCAGGGACAAAAATGTTCGGCCTGTTCGCGGGCCTACATTCCGTCTAACTTATGGCCCGAGGTAAAAAAATATTTACAAGAAGACTTGAAATCCATGAAAATGGGCCCAACCGAAGACTTTACCAATTTTATTAATGCGGTAATTGACGAAAAAAGTTTTGATAAACTAACCGGATACATAAAGAACGCTAAAAAAGATAAAAGTGTAGAGATCATCGCCGGTGGAAGATCGGATAAGAGTAAAGGTTATTTTATTGAGCCTACCATTTTAAAAGTAAAAAATCCTAAGTATGTTACCATGTGCGAAGAATTATTTGGTCCGGTGCTTAGTATTTATGTTTATAATGAGAACCGTTTTAGCGATATTTTACATACGGTAGATACCACCGGAATTTACGCTTTAACAGGGGCCGTAATTGCCCAGGACAGATACGCTATTGAGGTAGCCACAAAAAAATTACAACATTCGGCCGGTAACTTTTACATTAACGATAAATGTACCGGAGCCGTGGTGGGCCAACAACCCTTTGGTGGTGCAAGAGGCAGTGGAACCAATGATAAAGCAGGCGCTAAAATAAATTTATTACGTTGGGTATCGCCAAGAACCATTAAAGAAACGTTTGTTCCTGCTAATGATTACAGATATCCGTTTTTACAGAAGGACTGATCATGGCAACCACATCCGACCTTTCAAAAGGTGCTTATATAAGGCATAATGGCGAATTATTGAACGTTTTAGACTACGATCATATTACACCCGGTAAAGGAAATACTATTTACTCGGTAAGATGCCGTAATGTTAAGACCGGTAACAAAAACGAGATCCGTTTCCGTTCGGGAGAAAAAGTGGAATTTGTACGAGTAGATCTTAACGAAATGCAATTTTTATTTGAAGAAGGCGATTCGTTGGTTTGTATGAATCAGGAAACCTTTGAACAAATATCGGTACCAAAATATTTTAGGCGACAATATCAAATCTTCAGAGAGCATGATCCTTAAGGTTTATTCGGATGATAATAATGAAATTATAAATGCCGAACTCCCAAAACATATTGAGGCGGTGATCACCCTATAGAAAGTGGCGCCAGCAAATCCTTTGCAACAGCCACGGTTGGTAATGGCGCCAAAGTTCTAGTACTTTTTCGTTGCAAACGGCGAAAAAATACGCATCAACACCGAAACCGGTGAATACATGGAGCGTGTGAAATAATTTTATTTTAGCCTCAAATAAGATGTTATCGGATAATGATCGGTGAACGTTTCATCACACCTTTCAAAACTATTACATATAAGTTCTTTGCTGTGCAAAATATAATCGATCCTGAACTGTGGAAATTTTCCGGCGTAGGTCTTGCCCAAGCCATTGCCTTTTTCAACAAAGGAGTCTTTCAGTTTTTCGTTTATTAAATTATAGGTGTAAGAAGCCGGTGTGTCGTTAAAATCGCCGCACAAAATAATTTTATATGGACAGCTTTTAATACTGGCTGCTATTTTTTCGGCCTGGCCGGCACGTTTTGTAAAGGCCCATTTTAAACGGCGCAGTATGTTTTTGGAATTTTCTACTTCATCTTGAGCGTCGGTTTCGTTTTGAATTTCTTCAATGAACTTATAATCGCTTTTACTAAAACTAATAGACGCTAAATGCAAATTATAGATCCGAACCGTATCAGCACCAATAATTATATCGGTATAAATACAAATATTATTGGATCGGGTATTGAAAATGATCTTTCCTTTGTTAATGATTGGATATTTACTAAAGGTGGCTATGCCAAAATGGTATAAACGCTGGCGCGTAGTGGTGTACTCAACATGGTAATATTTGGTATTGAACAAATTTGTAACCGTATCAATGTTTTTAAAACTGCTTATAGTATCCGAATTATAAAACTCTTGGAGGCAAATTATATCCGGATTGATCTCATAAAGCGAATTCAATATCTTGTTCCTTGTTTCCTTATTCTTACTCCAGTTATACAGATCAAACAGCATACTATTGTAGGAAGTAACCTTTATGTCGCTATTGTTTTTAACGCCGTTTGAAGACAACTGAAGATACCCTCTGATAGTAAAGGCTG
>JBGASH010000232.1:0-4765 GCA_044229775.1 Bacteroidia bacterium | reverse complement strand
ACATTGTAGGTTTTCCAACAAAAAGAGGCAACACCTGTTACCGTGCTTGTTGTAAAAGCTGTACTGTTACCACAATTTACTGAAGTAGTAGTAGAAGGTTCAAAATGATTATTATGAATAATGTTGCTGCTGTTATCCTTTATTCTCACGTTAGCATAAGGTGCATCCCCGCATGGGTGACCAATACCGCTAATAGCAGCCGCAATGGCATATTGAAATGTAGTACTGGTTGAACCCACCACAAATGAAAAAGTTGTTCTGGAAATTAATCCCGAATTGTTAGTTGCTAAACTATCGTTCAGTTTAAGAACTTTTGTTCCGCCAAACGGCGAGTTAGGTAAATAACCGATATACCCGGTGTACATTGGAGTGGTTACAATTTTAGCTTCCGGACTTCCGGCTGCGGCGCAACATCCTGTCATCAAAGAGGACGTACTTGTTCCGGTCACGGTGCCGCTGGTAACGGTCCAGCCGCTTAAATTACCGGTCTCGAAATTCAGATTTCCGCAAGTTTGAGCCTTGGAAAGGCCCGTCAATACTGTAAAAAATAGTAAAAGTCCTTTCATAATTAGTTGGTTTTAAAGTAAATATACAATAATCGTGCCATTCATCATAAATTTAACATCTAAAACAATTTTAGCTGTAACTTTTGGTCTCTTATAACGTCTTATTCTTAGTTAATGACCGTTTCTGACTATAATAATTGTGTTGACCAACACTCGGATGGCTTGTACCGTTTTATTTTAAAGCACATTCGTGATGTTGATGCTGCAAAAGATATTGTTCAGGATACTTTTGAAAAAATGTGGCGTAAAATTGATGAGATGGTACGACTAAAAGTAAATCTTATTTGTTTACCGCCGAGCTATCATACTTTAATTGATTACACCGCAAACAAAAAAAGCAAGGTAGATTTGATGAAGTGGATGAGATAAAAGTATCACACAACAAGTCTTACTCGGACATTAAAGAAGTTCTTAATAAAGCTTTAGACAAATTACCGGAGATCCAAAAAACAGTTTTACTGTTGAGAGATTACGAGGGTTATGATTACGCTGAAATTGGTGAGATCACTAATTTAAGTGAAAGTCAGGTTAAGGTTTACATTTTTAGAGCAAGAACTTTCTTAAAAAGTTATATTGTAAAATTGGAAGTGATATTGTAATGAGCGGAAAAATAAATATCAATAACTACGAAGCTTTTGTGTTGGATCACATGGAAGGCAACTTATCGGCCGAATTGACTGCTGAGCTAAAAGCCTTTTTAGTATTGCATCCGGAGTTAGATGTTGACTTAAACGATACAGAATTAGTCTCTTTAGAGATCGAATCCGTTCTATACAACGAAAAAGAAAATCTTAAAAAAACCAACCCATCAATCAACGATGAGCAATTTGTTGCTTATATCGAGAATGAATTAAGCGGAGAAGAAAAAGTAAAATTTGAGAAAGCAGTGGCGGCCGATCAATTCTTACAAAAAGAATTAGCAATTTATAAGCACACCATTTTAAAAGCCGATTCAAGTATTGTATTTGCTGATAAAGCTTCTCTAAAGAGAAAACCAAAAGTATTGTGGTTCCAAAGCGCTGCCACTTTATCGATGGCCGCTGCCCTTATTTTGATCTTAGGCCTTTGGTTTATGTTTAGAGGTTCATTTGGAACTGAGAATACCAAAACAAATGAGTTGGCTGCTAATAAGGCTTCGAACAGTTCAGCCTCCGTAAATAATACCACTTCAGTAAAAGAAGAAACAGTTCCAACTACTCAAACGGTTGAAATTACAAACGAAACAAAACAATTAGCTTCTAATACACCGAGAACTTATTCTTCTAAAAAGAAAACAGAACAAATAGCAGTTACCAATACAGTTCCGCTTGTTGTAACCAATACTCTTCCTGAAATTGCCAACAATACCATTCCTGAAAAACAAAATAACTTAGTTATCGAACCAAAAAATAACGAGCAACCTGTTTTCGCCGCCAATTCTAAACCAAATTTCATTGTTACTACCGGTAATGACGAGGAAGAATTAGTAGATCCCGTACCTGCACGCAAACAAGGACTATTAGCCCGCGCCGGCAAAGCTTTACGCGGATTGAATAAATTGGGTGTTAAACAGGTAAATGCCGTTGAGGAGATCAAAAAAGACCAGGAACAATATGTATTGTCTTTAGGTAACTTCAATATCAAACAAAATAAGTATACCCAAAATTAATTTTAAAAAGCCTGTAACTTTTTAAAACCTGCGTTCGTCTTATTATAAAACAAGGAAATTATGCAAATGACAAAAAACATATTGACAATAGCAGCCTGCGCATTATCATTAGCGTTTCAGGCTCAAACAACCGAAAAAAGAGAAATTGCTTCTTTTAATAAGATACAAGCCGAGGGTGCTGTTCAAATTAATTACAGAACTGCCGATGCTACCTCTTTAAGTGTAGAAGCTGATCCTGCTGAATTAAAAAATGTGGAAACCACTGTTAAGAATGGCGTACTTATCGTAAAAACCAATGGTAATTTTAAACGCACCGTAAAATTAAATATCACCAATAAGAATTTAAATTCATTGACATTGAACGGCGCTTGCAGTTTTGCCTCTAAAGAAGAAGTAAAAGCCGATAATTTTGAGATCGGAGCCAGTGGTGCCAGTAAAGTGGAAATGCCTTTATCTGCCAAAAAAGTAACTACTAATGCTCACGGTGCTTCTGATATTGTTCTAACCGGAAATACAGAAAGTTTTAGCGCTAATTTAGAAGGCGCTTCTAATTTAAAAGCTTATGCTTTAAAATCGGCTACCACAACCGTAAATGCTAAAGGAGCCTCATCAGCCAATGTTTTTGCCTCTCAAAAATTGTCGGTCGACTGTACCGGCGCCTCTAACGTAAAATACAAAGGAGATCCTAAAGATGTTTATAAACGAAACAATGAAGCTTCACATGTTGAAAGCGTAAATTAATGATGAGTGATGAATTATGAATGATAAATTAAAAATTACTATGAAGACCAAAAATATAATAACTGCCCTATTTTGTTCTGTTGCTTTACTAGGTAACGCGCAAACAACCCAAAAAAGAGAAATAACTACTTTTGATAAGATCGACGCCTCGGGCGCTGCCAATATAAAATTCACCACCTCCGATTCTTTAAAATTAAGTATCACCGGAGATGCTGATGAATTAAGTAATGTAGAGACAAAAGTTCAGGATGGTATCTTATTCATCAAAACAAAAGGTGTAGTACGCAGCTCGCCAAAAATTGAGATCTCTGCTCCTACCCTGAATTTGATAAGCATGTCAGGCGCGTCGAGTTTCGAAACTAAGAACGAGTTAAAAACAGATTCTTTGAATTTAGAAGCTTCCGGTGCCAGTAATGTGAATATTACCACCAATTCTAAAGCCATCAAAGCTACGATCAACGGTGCTTCCGAAGTGACCTTATCCGGTGTAACGGTTAACTATTATGCCAACGTAAGCGGTGCATCTACTTTAAAATCGTATAAATTAATTTCTACTAACAGTTGGATAACAGCTTCGGGCGCCTCCACTGCAAAAGTTTATGCCGAGCAAAAAATTATTGCCAATGCTACCGGAGCCAGTACCATTAAATTTAAAGGCGAACCAAAAGAAGTTTCTGCCGAAGGTTCAAGTTCTTCTCAGATCATGAAAGTTAATCCGGATGAAAGTACCGTTAAGAAGAATGGTAAAGATTCAACCAGCACTTCCTTTAACTGGGGAAATAAAAAGATCATAATTGCTGATGAAGATGGAACAGATACCATTCATAAACATGGTCGCGGTGATTTCAAATACTGGAGCGGATTCTTTATAGGAAGTAATGGTTATATGAGTCCGACCGGCGGATTTACCATCCCAAAACCACACGATTATATGGAGTTGGATTACAGCAAATCGTTGAACTGGCAATTGAATATCGCTCAACAAAATATTCACCTGTACAAAAATTACGTGAACCTTGTTACCGGTGTTGGTTTTACCTGGAATCAATATGAGTTTGCTAACAAAACAAAATTAAATGCCGATAGTTCTTTTACCTGGGGTGAAGTTGATTCAACCAACGTTTACGGGTATCGCAAGAACCGATTGAGAACTTCTTATGTTACTGTGCCTTTATTGTTCGATTTCAATACCAATGCCGATCAACGTAAATCTTTCCACATCAGTATCGGAGTTGTTGGTGGTTATTTGTTAGGCGGAAGAACCAAACAGGTTTTAATTAAAGATAATGTGGAATCTAAATTCATCCGTAAAGACAACTACAACTTAAGTGCAATGAAACTCGATGCTTATGCAAGTATTGCTTACCGCCGCATCACCGTGTTTGCTGAATACAGCTTAACACCAATGTTCAAAGACGGTAAAGGTCCACAGTTATATCCTTTTGCTGCCGGAGTTAGAATTATAGGTTTCGATAACGACTGGCATTAATTAAAACACAATAAAAGTTAAACCCTCGCTTTTCCGGTGAGGGTTTTTTATTTTTGTTTATGCTCAGGATGTTTTCTATTTTGATTTTGGTTGTTTTGTGTTGTTGTTCGCCTTCAACACAAAGTCAGGTGATCAATACATCAGGCAAAACCATAGAAACCCGATTTGCTTGTCCGAAGAGTTTTGTTAGGGAAGATGACAAGACCACTCAATTCGATAATTTTTTACGAAACTTGAATCTAAAACCGGCCGGGACAAAAGTCCTCACCTACTCCGGCAAAACTAAATATCCTGATGATGTTTATGATGCTGTTTTAGATA
>JBGASH010000231.1:0-4668 GCA_044229775.1 Bacteroidia bacterium | reverse complement strand
CATAAAAATATCATGCGCCGACGAATTGATGGGCTCGCCTAAATTTTCGGGTTCGCTCCATTTGCCGTTAACCAGAACCGATTTATAAATGTCAAAATTTCCGTAACCGGGATGTCCGCGCGAAGCAAAAAATAAAGTTTGTCCATCATCCGTTAAAAAAGGAGCGTCATCATCGTATTCGGTGTTGATGGGTTTTCCTAAATTCTCGGGTTTACCCCAGGAGCCATCCGCGTTTTTTTCAGTCTTATAAATATCCGTGCCGCCTAAACCGGTTGCACCATCGCTGGTAAAATACAAGGTTTTAGAATCTTTTGTAAGGTAAGCGTGATTTTGGTAATAATCGAAATTCACCGTTTTGGCTAATTTTTTTGGCGCTTCTTTATTTAAACTATCCATGTTCACCTCCAGGATCTTTGCGTCGTGGTAAATGAATAATTTTTTTCCGTCGGGCGACATGGAAACAACCGATTCGTGACGCTTTCGGTAGTTTGATTTTAAATATAGATCGGGAACAGTGTATCGGCGCGGCACCGAATATTTTCCGTTCTCAATTTTACTGATGTACATGCTTTCAAAATATTTTCCATCTAAATAATTAATCTGTTCTTTTTTATCGTCCTGACGTTTGGATGTAAATAATAACTCGTTATGTGGGGTAATGATGGGAACATATTCCGGCATTTTTGTATTGATGGGAGCACCAAGATTAACTACGTACCAGTCGGTAGGATTTATGGCCGGACCATGTTCCATGGCATAACGGCAATCGGCCTTTCGTTTTTTAAGATCCAATTGAAATAAATTGTTATCGTCGGCAACAGCGCGTGCATTTTTCAATTTTTCGTAAAAAGCAATGGCTTCAATGTATCTGCCATAATGCTGATAGCATTTTCCGAGGGCGAAATACAGATCGGGTAAAGTATCTTTTGGACAATGCTTATAAGCGTTTTCAAGATAGGGAAGCGCTTCTTCGGGTCTGTCCATGAATTCAGATAAGGTAATACCCAAACTAACATTCACCACATAGTTGTCTTTATCTTTTTCAAGCGCCTTAAGGTAACATTGCCGCGATTTTTCCATGTGACCGTTTTGTGTGTGACGGGCAGCTTGTCGAACCAATCTTCGTACTTGAGAATAGCTGGAATTAGAAAAGGAAAATAATAAAATGAAAGTAAAAACTACAAGTCTCATTTAGGGCTTCATAATTTACTAAAGATATAAAAAATCGCTATACATAAAACGGTATTCAGCAGGATGTTTGCAACAGCCCAAAAATAAAGTTGTTGTTTAAATAATTCGAATGTTTCGGCGCTAAAAGTAGAAAATGTACTTAAGCCTCCGCAAATACCTGTTAAAATGAAAAGTTTAAGATTGTTTTGTGTAAGAAATTTATCCTGAAGCAACCAAAGCGATACAGCAAAAATGGAACAGCTCACTAAGTTGGCCGATAAAGTGGCATAGGGTAAAGTAAGGTTGCTTTTAGAAAAAGCCAGACCAAAAAAATAACGGATCACGCTTCCTAAACCACCTCCTATAAAAACCCAAAGTGCGCTCATTTATTTAGTGATATTTGGTGAGTAAATAGCCCCGCCCGTCGAATCAAGCTTAGCACCGGTAACCGAACTTAGGGTGTTTATTTTATGTTCTGCTCTTAGCATTCCTAAAAACGCGAAAATAACCGCTTCTTTAAAATTAACGGTCATAGCATCGGGTACTTCAATGTTTCCTTTGTATTTTGATCTTAGCGTTTCAATTAAAAATTGATTATGAGCGCCACCACCGGTAACGAGAACGCTTTTGATCTTGTTATCGTTCAATACTTTTGCCACCTGAAAAGTTATGTGATGTACCAAGGTATTTAAAATATCCTGGATCGATAGAGCGCAGTCGTCAATAATGGGTAATACCTCGTTCTCAAAATTTTCGCGACCAAGCGACTTGGCGATCGTGCTTTTATAAAACGGGAGCTGATTTAATTTATTCAATAAAATTTCACTTAATTTTCCCCGCGCTGCAGCCTGACCATTTTTATCATAATCAAAACCTAAATTATTGGCAAAATAGTTTAGCGCCATGTTCGCAAAACAAACATCAAAAGCTTTTCTTTTTTTGGAAGCGTCGTCAAAAGAAATGTTGCATATCCCGCCAAGGTTAAGACAACTTTCGTAATTACCAAACAAGAGTTTATCGCCAATGGGAACTAACGGCGCGCCCTGGCCCGATAAAGCCACATCCAAACTTCTGAGATCGCATACTGTATCAATTCCGGTAACCGCCGAAATGGTGGCGCCACAACCTATTTGTGATGAAAAACCCGAACGGGGCTGGTGAAAAACGGTGTGGCCATGCGACGAAATAAGGCGAGGTTTTAGTTTTACGTCCTTCAAAAAATTATTTATTTCTGTTCCTATGTACTTTCCAAATAAATGATGAAGTCTGAAATAATTTTCGGCCGAAGAATAGGCGATGTTCTTTAATTTGATCTGTTGTTTTTCGGAGTAGGGAATGGTTGCGGCTTTAATGACCGAATAAACATAGGCGCCATCCTTTTCAGTGAATTCACATAAGGCCAGATCAAGTCCGTCTAACGAGGTGCCACTCATTACCCCTAAAACGCTATATTTCACCGGGTTTGACATTAAAAATTTATTTCAACAAATGACAATAAATATTGCTCTGATTAGCCCTTAAGCTTATATTTGCAAGGTTACAAAAAATAGCTTTAATCTAAAAACAATATACTATGCAATTTGAATTAACCGAAGAACATTTAATGATTCAAAAGGCGGCCAGAGAATTTGCGCAAAACGAACTGAAGCCCGGCGTTATTGAACGTGATGAAAACCAAAAGTTCCCAGCCGAACAAATAAAGAAAATGGCGGAAATGGGATTTTTAGGTATGATGGTTGACCCGAAGTATGGCGGTGGAGGAATGGATACCATTTCTTACGTTTTGGCGATGGAAGAAATTTCGAAAGTTGATGCTTCATGCAGTGTTGTAATGAGTGTAAACAACTCGTTGGTATGTTGGGGACTAGAGCAATTTGGATCGGAAGAACAAAAACAAAAATACCTTGTGCCGTTGGCTAAAGGTGAAAAAATAGGTGCCTTTTGTTTATCGGAACCGGAAGCGGGAAGTGATGCCACTTCGCAAAAGACCACCGGAATTGATAAAGGCGATCATTATTTGGTTAATGGAACCAAGAACTGGATCACTAATGGTAATAGCGCCTCTGTTTATTTGGTGATGGTGCAAACCGATGTTGAAAAAGGACATAAAGGAATCAATTGCCTCATTTTAGAAAAAGGAATGCCTGGTTTTACTATTGGTCCTAAAGAAAATAAAATGGGTATTCGCGGAAGTGATACGCATTCGTTGATGTTTGATAATGTAAAGGTACCAAAGGCGAACCGTATTGGTGAAGATGGTTTTGGTTTTAAATTCGCCATGAAAACCTTGAGTGGCGGCCGTATTGGTATTGCTTCGCAAGCATTAGGAATTGCCAGTGGCGCTTACGAATTAGCGTTGGCATATTCAAAAGAGCGTAAAGCATTCGGCAAAGAGATCTCTAAACACCAGATCATACAATTTAAACTGGCCGATATGGCAACACGAATTGAATGTGCGCGATTATTGATCTATAGAGCAGCCTGGTTAAAAGACCAACACCTGCCATTAGATAAAGAAAGCGCCATGGCAAAAGTGTATGCGTCTGAAACGGCAATGTGGGTAACTACAGAGGCTGTTCAAATTCACGGCGGATATGGTTACGTTAAAGAATACCATGTAGAGCGCTTAATGCGCGATGCAAAGATCACGCAGATCTATGAAGGTACTTCGGAAGTACAACGTATTGTTATCTCACGAGCTGTTTTAGCTTAAGAAAATAATAATTTACAAGAACTGTAAACAATAAATTTATTTGTTTACAATAACCCTTTCGGTCCGGTTCTCAAATTCGGTATTTACTTTTATGATATAAAGTCCGTTGCTGTATTTAGAAAGATCTATCTGGTACTGCTTCGAATTTGTAAAATCTTCGGGCATGGTATAGATCAACTGTCCTGTTAAATTGAACACTTGTAAACTTACTTTTGTGTTTCCAGTTGGCGAATCAACATCCACGTTGAATAAACCATTGTTAGGGTTAGGATAAATGCTAATGGTGCCTTTTGTTGCGACCGCTTTTTTGATACCGGTAGTAGTTACAATGGTGGTGTTGGTTGGTGATGACCAAAGTCCACGGCCATACGTACCGGCATAGATCCGGTTATTAGTGTAATTTATTTCAAGTTCATCAATAATTACGTTTGGTAAGCCGCCATTGAATGGAGTCCACGAGGTCAATGAACTATCGCGGTAATAAACACCCAGATCAGTTCCTACATACATAGCATCAAAACCCGGTGCCGAATTATTATCAAACGTGATACAATTAGCAGGAATATTTGGCAAACCGGTAGAAACGTTGGTCCAGGTAGTACCTGCATCGTTAGTTTTGTAAACTTTGCTACCGGCGTTATAATTAGATAACGATACCCAGGCCGTTTTCTCATCATAATTAGAAATGGCTATTCGCGAAATATTAGGATTGGAAGGTAAAGCGGTAGAGATGGTTGTCCAGCTGGTACCACCGTTAGTTGTTAAATATAAGGTTCCATAATTGG
>JBGASH010000230.1:0-4688 GCA_044229775.1 Bacteroidia bacterium | reverse complement strand
AGGGCGGTTTGTTAAAATTTGAAAATTTTTGATCTTAATCAATTATTATCACCAAATATTTAGAGGCTCCCCAAAATTCTTCAGCGTTAGTGATCTCCAGTTTTTCAACTGTTTTTTCGCCAATTAATTTATACGAATTTGAAGGGTGTGTAGTTAAGATCTTGGCTTTTTTAGCGCCAATGTTTATAGAAGTTAATTTACTGGCGTCAACTTTAGTGAAGTAATCTTTATTGAAATCATCTTTCAATTTAGAAGATTTTCCAATACCTATAAATCCGCCTTCTTTGGTAATTACGCCTTTTTCTTTTAATTCTTTGCTGGTACCAATAGCGTAATAAGCTGTATTCAATTTCTCAGTTTTCACTTCGCTTTCCTGCTCTACTTCCTGATAGTTGGTATTTAAATTGCTTAATTCAATGTTCAACGCCTCAATGGTCGATTTCAATTCGCTAATGGTGTTGTCTTTATCTGCTAATTGTGCCTGTAAGCTTTCGATCATTTTTTCTAAACCTTCTATCTGAACTTTGCTGGACTTTAATTTTTTGCTTAAAGAGTTAATACGGTTCTTGTTTTTTCCCAAGAGGTCGTAAATAGATTGAAGGTCTTCTTTAATTTGATCTTCTTTACTTTTTACATCGCCACCTTTTGTAGAAGCGGTAACAATTTTTTCTTTTTCTTTAATGGTATTTAAATTATCCTGGATCTCGTTGAAGGCGCTCACAAATTCCTGTATAGCTGCTTCTTTCTCGTTCAATTTTCCGCTTTGATCAACGGTTACGGCCGATAAACTATCAGCTAATGGATTTGGTTCTTTTTCGCCGTTACCACAAGATGATAAACCTATTGCTAGACTAACTATCACAGTGGCAAATAAAAATTTTAATGTTTTCATGGTTTTAATAAATTTTAGGGTGTAAATCTATCTATTAATTCCATACACCCCAATGAGGTAACCC
Source organism: Bacteroidia bacterium (assembly GCA_044229775.1). GTDB lineage: Bacteria > Bacteroidota > Bacteroidia > B-17B0 > Aurantibacillaceae > JAHEYG01. The sequence goes on along the minus strand of JBGASH010000230.1, from coordinate 3,732 downwards.
CCTTTTAAGATTTTTTATATGTAAAAAAGCCCCCTGATTAGGAGGGCTTTAGGGTACAAAATGACCATTAAGGTTGTTTCAATTCTCTTTCACAACAATATCATCTATTTCCCAGGTACTGCCATCGCTGGTAGTGCCGGTGTATTTAAAAGCAATTCGGGTATTATAACTTTTATATTGGGATAAAGAAAGTGGTCCTGAACTCACAAAATTGTAATTACCACCCGAAAGTTGCGGATTTAATGGCGACCATGTAGCCGTTGAAGGAGCGCCCGAATCGTAATTTGTAGAAACCAACACCTGAAGGGGAGCGCCCGCGTATTTGTACGCGTTTTGAAAATATAAATTAGGAACCGTTGCCATAGTTAAATTTATAGGCGGTGAAATGAGCCACGTTTCGCAATTTTTATTACTGCCCACGTAATTGGTTATTTTCCCAAAATTACTCAAACTGTAAGTGCTGGCCGTCCAGTTAATACTACCCGTCACATTTTTTTGTGTCCATCCTCCATTGGTTAGACTTAGATCTTCAAAATCTTTTGTAAGATAATTTCCAGCCGTGCAGCTTGGTCCTGTCATCATAATTTCATTGGTGCCTCTTAAAGCTAATTCAGGTGCCGAATTGTATACTTTCACAATTCCAACAAATGTGCCGTTACCTACCGGGGTTCTTTCACCGGAAAAATTAGAATAGCCACTGGTATACACTACCACTTTTTTTCCAGCGCAATCCTTTAAATTTCTATTGGCAAATTTTTGAGTAGCAGGATAAGCATATGTAGAATCCTTTTCCAAAAATTCTACATTTTCAATTCTTACCAATTCGCCAACCATTATATTTGTTGCCGTAGTTCCCGAAATAAGTGCCGATAGCGTTGTTAACTTTGGTTGCGGATCTAAACCTGTTCGTTGTTTTACGATCATTTTATCTACGTCTACCGAATCTAACACCAGCATACCATTACTTAATTTTAACACCGCGCCATTTAAATTTAGCCGAATAGAATCGCCAATGTATAAACCACCGGCCGATAATAATTTTAAATTCAAAGCACCTGTGGCATCCCTAACATACGATTCTTTGTAAAAATTACCAGAGCTCTCATCTGCTATCACCGTGCAATAGACATTAAGATCGGTGCTAAATTTTATATTGCTCGAAACAAACATGCCTTTTAAAGTGGCAATGTTAATACTCCCCGAATTGGCAATGGTTTTTACCGGCGGTGCATCAAATTTCTTTTTACAGGCAGTAGCAAATAACGTTAAGATGAGCGCTAAGGCTAAAGATAATTTTTTGGTAGTTGTTTTCATAGGTGATAGTTTATATTTTATGGTTTATGTTTAGAATCCGAAACTGAATATGGCCATATATGTTGTGCCTGGTGCGTAAGAATATTTATTGGGAAACTTGCTTGGATCGGAGGCACTGTATCGTAATTGTTCAATACCCCCATTTCTGAATTTTTGATTATTTAAAATGTTTGTTACCGATACATTAACACTAATAGCATATTTGTTTTTTATTCTCCACGATTTTCCGGCGTTGGCATCTACCGTAAAGTTGTTAGGGAGTTTATCTTGCTTCAAAAGCTGGTTACATTGCGGATCAACATCCATGTATTTGTCCAACGTCTCGGCAGTTCTTCTATCGGGATTGGGTTCAATGTACATGTTAGCAAAATAATTGGCGTTGATTCCCATAAACCAGAATTTTTTTCCGGAGTACTTTAGTCCCGCCCCCGTCACTGTTTGGGGCGAATTGCCCAGTTTGTAATTTTTTAAATAAACTGTTCGGTTATCGAACAATAATTGCGAAGAGTTATTTAACCATGCCTGCGCTACCGGCCGGTTGGTATAAACATTTTCGCTGTAACCCAAAACACCGGTTATGGTAAGAGCAGTAAATAATTTTCCTTCCAATCCAATTTCAATTCCCGAATTAGAAGTATTAACACCGGTCATAATATAATTAACGATGGTGTTATATACATCATGATAATAACTCCTCAAATAAATTTGATTTTTAATAGCCGTGTTGTAATACGTGATACGCGCTTTAAAAACCGGGAACTTGGCAATGTAACTGATGTCGTAAGAGGTTAATTCTTCGTTTTGCAAATGCGTAACAACCGAATTACGCGATTGCGGAGAAATAAAAATATTAGTAGGAGTGGGATTTCTGGTACTTTGATCAAAATTACCCGTAATAAAATTGCGCCCGTTCAATTTATACGTGAAACCCGTTTTTAAACCGTAATTAAAAAAACGGTTCTTTTCCGATACGCCTTTCGAGGTAGTTGGAAATTGGCCGTTAGCATAAAAGCCTTCGCGCCATATAGTAGAATGGGATACACTTAAAGAAGCATAAACATCCAATTTAGAAAAAGAATATTCTGCTTGTCCCCAACTCTCAAAACGATCAACATTGATATTATAATTATATCCGAACCTATCGCCTTTACGGATCAATTTATCAGGCGCGTCAATATTATTTTGTATAAGTGAAGGATCTTTACCTAAACCTTCTGCAAACCAATTATAATCGAGCCAAAAATCACCACCCAAAAGATCTTCCGCTACTTTATAATGATGACTCTTAAATATATTGGCATTTATTCCTACGCTAATAAATAATTTATTGATACGTGTATTGTAAACCGAATTAAATCCTGTTGAATTAATTGCGGTGATCGCATTTTCTAAAATGTACTTGGAACGGTTCCCCTCGTAACTATTTCCTTTTATGCCATTCACCTCTTTTACAGTATATAAATTCTTACTGTTGGCCGCATAAAACGCATCCCAATTAACTTGTCGCGTATTCACATCGCTTTGCCAACTATTGGTTAGCACATCGGCTTGAGTCGAATTAGATAGCGCATAATAACTTGATAAGTACTTATAGTAATCGGAACGAGGATTAGCGGCATCATACCAATTAATTCCCGTAATACCACTCCTACCAAAAGTATAAAAAGCGGTAGTCGTTAATTTGGAATTGGTATTCACATTAAAAATATGCGAGAGCATTAACATGGGCTTGTGTGATGTGCTTACTTTCGAATTTCGCACTTGTCCGTTTTGATAACCCCAATACGAATTATAATAATTACTTCCTGCCAGATCATATACTTCCTGCGTCTCTAAACTTTTTCGTCCCTGCTCACTCGGTGCTCCAAAACCGGTGAACGAAAAAAGATGTTTATCGTTTAAACGCTTATCAACCGATATATAATAACTATACCCATTAAAATACGTTCCGGGTGAATACATTTTGGGATTTTTTTCCGCGTCGGCATAACGCATAGAACCCGAAACCGTAATTGCCCAACCATTACTTAATAGTCCGGTTGATTTAGTAAACATTAAACGGTGCTGAAATAAGCGATTGCCGCTGGCATACGAAAAACGCGTTCCTTTTTTAAAGGAAGAGGCTTTACTATCTATGTTAGTATAACCGCCAATAGTTCCAAATGTCATACGGGAGGCAGATAAACCAACACGAGTTTCTACATAACGGGTTACATCATTTAATCCACCCCATGCCGACCAGCTTGAAAAACCGGTTTCCAGATCATTTACATTAATGCCATTGATCATTACTGTTTGATCTTCGGCCCCATATCCACGTAATCTGAAATTACCTAAACTAAAATGAAAACTGGCATAATTGGCAAAAATATCTTTCGAGGCCTGCAATAGTGAAGATACATCCTGCGAATTCATATC
>JBGASH010000229.1:0-4692 GCA_044229775.1 Bacteroidia bacterium | reverse complement strand
TTGTATTTTATTTTCCCGCCCGGATAAGTTAAGCGCTTCGGTTTTTCTTTAAACGTTTCAGGTGATGGTTTTGGATAGGGCGAATCTACTTGCAATTTGAACTGCGAAATAATGAACAAATGATCCCATAACTTATGGGTAAAATCAGCTACGTCGCGCAAATGTGGATTTAACGCTCCCATAACCTGAATGATGGCCCTTGCACAAAGATTGCGCTCTTCCTTGTTTTTAATAGTACAGCAATATTCGATCATACCCTGTATGTTTCGGCCGTATTCAGGTATAATTAAGTGAGGCTGTTGCGTGTTGTATTCCATAGTGATATTAAAGTCTAAATATAGCTAAAATTAGGGCTAGTTTCTAAGTTTTTAACGATTTATTAACCATACAGGTGTTTATTACTTGTTTTTATATTTTTACATTAGTCAAAAATTTAAAAACGCTACAATTATGTTTGATTTAAAAATGATCGTAACCAACATTTGCAATCGTTGGAATTACAAAGTTGACGAGGTGTCGCCCGGAATTTACAGAATAGATGTTGCCATAAAGCAAAAGGATGGAACTTTCCGTTATCAATTTGTGTATGTATGGATCATTAAAGAAAGATATTTTGGTAAAGACGTCGTTTACATGAATAGCCGCTGTGGCGAGTTTACCCAGAATCTGAACCTGTACAAAATGCTTAAAGAAAGTGGTTACGGAACCTTTTCATCTGTTACAGTTACTACCGATAAACGCGCCGATGGTTCGCCATGCGAAACGGTGATCGTTCAGGCAGTTCAACCTATCGATTTTACCAATGAAACGATTTTAAATGAGGTTATTTACGACGTGGCATTTAATGCCGATATCATCGAGGCAACCTATTTTGGCGGTGACAATAATTAATTGAGAAGTTACAAGTTATGGTCATTCTTATCAATAACTGGTAACTTATAACTAAATAATCATTACATTAGCATTCCTAAAAACAAGAACATGTCAGTATTAGTAAATAAAAATTCGAAAGTAATAGTTCAGGGATTTACCGGGGGTGAAGGAACTTTTCACGCCACACAAATGATCGAATATGGTACCAATGTGGTTGGTGGTGTTACTCCCGGAAAAGGAGGCACAAAACACCTCGACCGACCGGTATTTAATACAGTAGCCGATGCGGTTAAGATAGCAGGCGCCGATGTATCCATCATTTTTGTTCCGGCCGCTTTTGCAGCCGACGCCATAATGGAAGCCGCAGATGCTGGTATTAAAGTGATTGTATGTATTACCGAGGGTATCCCAGTGAAGGACATGGTAATTACAAAGCAATATTTAAAAGGAAAAGATTGTCGCTTAATTGGTCCAAACTGTCCGGGTATCATTACCGCCGGCGAGGCCAAAATAGGAATTATGCCGGGTTTTGTATTTAAGAAAGGAAAAATAGGTATTGTTTCTAAATCGGGAACATTAACCTACGAAGCAGCCGATCAGGTTGTGAAAGCCGGAATGGGAATTACTACCGCAATTGGTATTGGTGGCGATCCAATTATTGGAACTACCACCAAAGAAGCTGTTGAATTATTTATGAACGATCCGGAAACAGAAGGCATCGTAATGATAGGAGAAATTGGTGGAAGTTTGGAAGCCGATGCCGCGCGTTGGATCAAAGCTAACGGTAATAAGAAACCGGTTGTTGGTTTTATTGCCGGACAAACTGCTCCGAAAGGTCGTACTATGGGTCACGCCGGTGCAATAGTAGGAGGTAAGGACGATACAGCCCAAGCTAAAATGGCCATCTTAAAAGAATGCGGTATTCATGTTTGCGAATCACCTGCTGAAATTGGAAAGAAAATGGCTGCCGCTTTAAAAGGAGTAACTGCATAAAAAGTACGATATACGAAATACGATTTAATTATTGTAAGCAATTTTAAGCCCCGGTAGAAATATTGGGGCTTTTTTATTAAGAAAAGATTATTGTGGCTTGTAATATTTTTTTGCTTCAGGCATAAATGCTTTAAGGTCATTTATGCGTGTTTCATCGCTCGGGTGGGTGCTTAATAACTCCGGTGGTTTTTGTCCCCCGGTGCTTTTTGCCATGCGTTCCCAAAAGGTAATAGCAGCTTCAGGATCGTAGCCCGACATAGCTGCGAAAATAATTCCCATTTTATCCGCTTCGCTTTCATGTTTACGACTGTATTTTAAAACCCCTAAACCGGTGCTTACACCATAGGCTTGTTGAAATAATTGTTGGGTCATTGCCGGCTTTGTTTGTAAAGCGGTTGCCAAAACTGCTCCGCCAAATTGTACCATCATTCCCTGACTCATACGCTCGTTTCCATGACGTGCTACAGCGTGAGCGATCTCGTGACCCATAACTACAGCTAAACTTGGTTCGTCGAGCGTTACAGGCAATAAACCCGTATAAACAACTACTTTTCCGCCAGGCATACACCAGGCGTTAATCGTGTTCTCGTCAACCACATTAAAGGTCCATTTAAAACCATCCAGTTGTTTACTAAAACCCTTGTCTTTATAATATTGCTCAACGGCCCTCTGAATTCTAGTTCCAACTTTTCTAACCAATATCACATCTTTATTATCATCTGGCAAAGGTTTATGCTCGGCTAAAAACTTATCGTACTCCGTAAAACTCATGGCCATCATCTCCGATTCCGGTAAAAGATCAACCGATCTTCTGCCTGTAACGGCATTTTTTTGACAAGCACTAAAAATTAAAGCAGTAAGTAATAATGGGAGAGCTATTTTCTTCATAATTCTAGTCTTCAATTTGCGCGCTTAAACCTCTTTCGAGAAGCGCTTCACATAATGGTTTTAATTTTTTGTAAGGGGCTGTTTTTACCGAACATTTTCCGGCATAGTGCACCAGAAAAGTGCATTGTTCGGCTTGCAGCAGATCGTGGTTGCAAACTTTAATAAGGCTTTCAATAACAAAATCAAAAGTATTCACATCATCATTATATAAAATGAGATTCTTTGGCGTTTCGGTCTTTGCGTCTTTAAGTGTTACTTCCTTTAATTGTGTATTGTTTTGCATTAACACAAAAATACAATTTTTTATTACCACTTATTTGTGCCAGCCTACCATTTGTTAAAACTATTTTAACAATTATGAATCTCTTCATTTTCCTCTCTGTTCACAGTATACCTTTACATTATGAAAGTTATTTACCTGTTTGTTATAGTATTTTTAAGCGGCATTTTAAAACCTGCTACACCTGAACTAATCTTCAGGGAAAACAAAGGGCAATGGCCTTCAAATACCTTATTCGGAACCGAACATTTAAATACCAAGATCTATTTGAATAGGACAGGTTTTCTATATTCATTATATGATTTAGTGGAACTGAACAACATTGCTAAAAAGGAAGGCGATATTTACCATTCAAATGCGTCAGTTCACGCGCATACATATGAAATGAATTTTGAAGGCGCGGTTTTTAACGGTACCAAACAGGAATACATGCAGCCTGAGTATTATAATTATTTTTTAGGGAACGATCCTAAAAAATGGGCTGGCAATGTTAAAGCCTTTAAAAAAATAACCTATAACGAACTTTATAAGGGCACAGATCTTGTAGTTTATAGTAACGGCTCAAGTTTTAAATATGATATTGTTCTAAAACCCGGAGCTGTTCCTTCTAAAATACGATTGAAATATGATCATGTTGCCGGACTCGAGATCAAAGATCACGATCTTATCATTAAAACTTCAGTGAACGATGTGGTAGAGAATAAACCCTTCGCTTACCAGATAATTGATGGAATAAAAAAAGAAGTAAAATGTTATTATGTTTTGAATGACGACAAAACAGTTTCATTTTCTTTTCCGGAAGGTTATAATGAAAATACGACATTGATCATTGATCCAACAGTTGTGGTGTGTTCATATTCAGGTTCTTCTACATGGTCGGATAATTTTGGCGCCACCTATGATGACAAAGGATGTATATACGATTACGGACTTTCTATGTCGGGTTATCCTACTACCACCGGGGCTTATTTAATGCAGGTAAAAAATTATTTTCACTGCACCATTTCAAAATACACGAAAGACGGCGGTACAAAACTATTTTCTACTTACATAGGAGGCGATTCGTTAGAAGTACCGTATGGTATGCTGGTGAGAAATAATGAAATGGTATTAATGGGTACAACGGTGTCAAAAAACTTTCCTGTTTCGGTTAATGCTTACGATAAAACCCCAAACGGATCAACCGATATTTTTATTGCAAAATTCAATGATGTTGGAACGGCACTTATCGCGGCCACATATATTGGCGGAAAGACTTACGAGAATAGCGCCACATTCAGTGATATGTCGACCGGCGGTGATATTGCTATGGATCAGCAGGGAAATATCTATTGTTCATCAAATAGTTTCTCGGATGATTTTCCTACTACCGTTGGTTCTGCTTCAACCGCGCTTAACGGCTTTGGAGATGCTGTGGCATTTAAAATGGATGGCAATCTCTCAAATTTATTATGGAGTACTTTTCTTGGTGGTTCACAAACCGAGGATGGAAGAGGGATAAGACCCGATGGAAACGGCGGCGCGTTTTGTTACGGCACTACCAATAGTTTAAACTATCCAACTACCCCTGGCGTTATTTCCAATTTGCGCAAAGGTTACACTGATCTTTATTTAACGCATCTTAATAATAACGGTGCTATCATAGCTTCTACATTCAT
>JBGASH010000228.1:0-4724 GCA_044229775.1 Bacteroidia bacterium | reverse complement strand
GCGCCGCGGCATTAACTGTATCACTAATAGCAGTGCTATCGGTTTGCGCGTTTATATAGACGGGTAGAAGGACTAACAACGTGTAGTAAATTTTTATTTTCATCATTATAATTTTTTCTGATGCAAATCTGCAGTCTGAAAAAAATCTTAAGTAACGACTTCACGCTTTTAAAAAAATATATTTTAGTAATTCCGCAAATAATATACTTTTCAAAAAAACATTTTTCTTTGTTTTTGCGAATTACGCAAACTAACTTGTCGGGATTTGCTTAAAAAGCAAATTTTTACGTTCACCATTATTATTTGCCGCAAAATTTTCTTCAAAATAAATTTTCCGGGATCTTTTTCCGTTAGACAAGGCCTCTGCACGAACTTATTTTTGCCTTCATGAAACTAAAATTATCCTTATTTCTTTTATTTAGTATATACTTAATAAAAGCTCAAAGCCTTGATAGAACCAAAAGCTATTATATTTCTGCCATTGGTTTTTGGAACGTCGAAAATTTATATGATACGCTTAACGATCCTTACAAATTTGATGAGGATTTTTTACCCGATGGCGCATACAAATGGAATGGGCATCGCTACTTTAAAAAAATAGAACATTTAGCCGATGTGATCTCCGAAATAGGAACGGATGTTAGTCCGGACGGCTTAGCAATAATGGGGCTATGCGAAATAGAAAACAAAAATGTGGTGAAGGACCTTATTGCTACACCAAAATTAAAAGGGCGTAATTATCAGATAGTCCATTTTGACGGGCCCGATGCACGGGGCGTTGATCCCGCATTAATATATAATCCCAAATACTTTAAGGTGACCAAATGGCGGACCTACCATGTAACCGTAGTGACTGACAGTGCCCATAAAACCCGCGATGAATTAGTAGTGAGTGGTCTATTTAATGGCGAACCTCTTACCATCATTGTCAATCACTGGCCTTCGCGACGGGGCGGCGAGTTATTAAGCAGGCCTAATAGGATTGCAGCCGCAAAATTAGCGCGACATATTGCCGATTCGGTTATGAAACTGGATCCGAAAAATAAAATTATCATTATGGGCGATCTGAACGATGACCCCACTAATGAAAGTGTAAAAAAACAAATTAAAACCTGCGCCGATTGTAAGCGGACAGCCGATGATGAATTCTTTAATCCAATGGAAACATTATATAAAAAAGGCATTGGTACCTTGGCCTGGGAGGACTCGTGGAATTTATTTGATCAAACCTTATTAAATAAGCCTTTGGTGCCAACGGGATATAAAACCTTTCAATACTATAAAGCCTTTGTGTTCAACAAACCCTATTTAAAAAGCGACTATGGAAATTTTAAGGGCTACCCTTTTCGCACTTATTCGAGCGGAACCTACTCCGGTGGTTACAGCGAACATTTTCCGGTTTATGTTTTGTTGGTGAAAGAGAAAAACTAATAAAAAGTCTTCTTATTAGCGGCCATAAATTTTAAGAGCAAACTTGGGCGATAGCGATCTTCTTCGTAAAGTTTATTAAGATCTTTAAGGGTTTGCAAAACATTCTCTACACCCAAAGTATCGCACCAATGTAAAAGGCCTTTGGGATAATTAACGCCTTTGGTCATAGCAAGGTCAATATGTTCGGCGCTGGCTATTCGCAAATACACCGTATCAATGGCTTCATTGATAAGCATAGCAATAATGCGATTGAAAATTTGATTACCCAACGTGTCATCTTTAACCGGTTCCGGCATTACCGCTCCTTCGGCGTAATTGTAAAATCCTCTACCGCTTTTTCTTCCTAAAAAACCCGCTTCCAACAAACGCTTTTGTGTTAAGGCCGGTTTAAACCGCGGATCAAAATAAAATTGCTTCCATACGGTCTCAGTCACAACGTAATTAACGTCGTGCCCTATAAGATCCATTAATTCAAAAGGACCCATTTTAAATCCACCTATCTCACGCATAGCCCAATCGATGGTGGCCATATCGGCAATTCCTTCTTCGTAAATACGTAATGCTTCGCTGTAAAACGGGCGCGCCACACGGTTCACAATAAAACCCGGTGTATCTTTTGCTATTACGCAGATCTTTCCCCAGCCGTCAATTAATTTTTTTGCCTGCTCGGCAATACCGGCGTCGCTGGCAATACCAGGAATTATTTCTACCAGTGGCATGATGGTAGCTGGATTAAAAAAATGAATACCTATAACGCGCTCAGGATGTTTACAAGCTGAAGCGATGGAAGTGATAGATAATGACGAAGTGTTACTTGCCAATACACATGCATCACTTACGATTTTTTCCAGATCAGAAAATACCTTTTGTTTTACTTCCAAATTCTCGACAATGGCCTCAATAACCAAACTGCAATCCTTGAACGATGAAAGATCACTTGTAAAATTGGTGTTTTTAAGAACGGTTTCTGATTTTTCAGAGGTTAGTTTTCCTTTTTCAACCAATTTTTTGAGAGAGGTTTCCAGATTTTTTTTGGCTTTTTGCAAAGCATCGTCATTGTTATCATAAACAAAAACATTATGTCCGGCCGAAGCCGCCACTTGCGCGATGCCGGCGCCCATAGCACCCGATCCAATTACACCTACCGAATTATTTTTACTCATAGTTACCGTGAAATGACAATTTTTTGTTGGAAATTTTTATCACCCGAAGATACAGAAATTAAATAGATGCCATTCTCAATGTGGGAAACATCTACACTTTTACTCCACGTTGTACCCGTTGATGCTGTTTCATGTTCATTCCAAACTACCTGTCCTAACATGTTCTTAATTTCAAAATTATAGGAATTTGCTTTGCTGTTCATGACATTTATTTGAAGGCGGTTTCCGGCAGGATTAGGAAACACGTTGAGTTTTGTTTCGATCTTATTTTCGTTTACGCCAACAAGCGCGTTAGCCTCCAAAATAAAAACACCGTTTTGCATATCGCAGGCAAGGATCAAGTTACTCGGAAAAAAAGGATAAGCTCCCCAATTCCCGTAGTAAGAAGAGCTACCGTAATTATTTGACATGTTAGAACCACCTTGGGGATAGGTATCAAAATATCCGGCTAATACCGGAGCAGTAGGATTGGAAATATCATAAAGATTTAACCCATCCTGATAACAGGAAACAAAAGCCCACTTATTGCCTTTAACATACGGATTATGTGGAACCATTTCAGGGTTTGAATTGGGTTTACATAAACTGCTTATAGTGATGTTGTTTAAATTTGATACATCGGCCACTTTAATTGAGAGTCCGGTAGGACTCTCATCACAAAACACCAAATTTTTTCCATTCTGAGTAATGCTGCTACTATGATTATACCCTTGTTCAGTATAAGTGGTAAGCGAACCCAACGCGGTGAAGGTGTTGTTTGATAGAAGATGATAAACCTGCAATCCCTGATTAGCAGCCGAAGCATAAACGGTGTCATTTCGCACAAACATATCGTGAACGTAACTAATTGACGGATAATCATCGCTTAATGTGCGCAATAAAACCGGAGCGGTTGGTGTAGTTAAACTATATACTTTCATGTTTGACAACACTCCTACCGAAGATGTAACGCCGCCACAATACATCTTATTTCCATCTATCCAAACAGTATGGGCCCTTTCAAAATACACCGAATCATCGTGAACCACATGCACCGAATCGGGTAAGTATTGCATGTCTATTATCTGAAAACGGTTTGGCTTGGCGTCGTCGCTCACCACGTAACAATAATTTTTATAGTTCTTTAGTTCGCGCCAGGTGCATCCGGTTTTACCGGGAACATAATCACATACTGTTGGTGTGGCAGGACTAGAAATATCAATAAAATACGTTCCGGTACTAGAACCTACTAATGCATATTCTTTTTTGCTTACAACTTTTAAAGTTCCGCTTTTAGTGGTAGAATCCTGATACCATCCCCAGCAGCCCGAATACTTACGAAGGTAAGGACCCGTTTGTGTTTCGGGATCAATAAATCCTAGTAAATTTATATTAGCATGAGGGTACGAAGTTTGACCGGCCGATCTTAAAAACGCTGCCAGTAAAACAAGAGCGGTTAATTTTAATCGCATTTCCGAAATTATTTCGATACAACGATCTTTTGCTGAAACGAACGCTCGCCCGAACTAACCGAGATCATGTACACGCCACCGCTTAAAGCAGAAACATCGATGCGTTTAGTTATAAAATCATTGGAAGACGTATTAACCTCTGCTTCCTTTAAAACCACCTGTCCTAGCATATTCTTAATTTCAACAGTATAATCTTTAATATTATCGTTTTTGATAGACATTTGTACCGCGTTAGAAACAGGATTAGGAAACACCGTAACCAGAATGTTTGAAGGTGCATCGGCCTTAACTCCAAGTGGATTTCCAAGCAAACTAGTTGCCTCCAATACAAATAATCCATTATACATATCCAATGCAATTATTAAACCGCTTGGATAGTATGGATACGCGCCCCAGTTTCCATTGTAAGAACCGGGTCCATAATTATTGCCTGCGTTGGCACCACCTTGTGGGAAAGTATCAAAGAATCCTGCCAACACCGGTGCGCTAGGATTAGAAATATCATACGCAACCAAACCATCCTGATAACAGGAAACAAAAACATACTTATTACTTACAACATAAGGGTTGTGCGCTACCATTTGTGTATTAAGATTTGGTCTGAACAACGAATTGATGGTGATGTTACTAAAGTTGGTAACGTTAACCGATTTTATAGATAGGTTAGACGGAACTTCAT
>JBGASH010000227.1:0-4738 GCA_044229775.1 Bacteroidia bacterium | reverse complement strand
CTGTTTGATGGGGTCTTATGTTTTTTTTGGGAGTTCTTGAACCTTCACCATGAATTCCCTGTTCTAATTTCTCCCAATCTACCGGAGCTTCGATAAGATCAAAAAGGTTGATACGGGAAACAGGTGGATTTTGGTTCCGTATAGCTTCTGTTGCATTTGGCCCCCATTTATTTGTAGTGGAAATCCATAAACGATGCGAGAAACGGGTGGTTTGTAATTGTTCGTTTTTAAATTCTCTACTGGATGTAGAAAGAAAGCTATCAACAGCTGGTTTATCAATCGTTGAACCTTCCTGATAGCATTTGCATTGAATAGCCCAGTAATCACCTTCGGTTGTTAATGCAACCAAATCTATACCGGTATCCCCACCTCCTAAGTCTAATTTTCCCGGAAATTCATTCCAAAGCCATACATCTTTAAACAGAAAAGCATACTTCGGGTCAGTTTTCAAATAGCCTTGCATGAGCCTTTCAAAGCGGTCGCCTTTATCTCTTTCAGAGAAAGCAATTTTTCGGTATTTGTCTAAGATTTGTTGGAAACTCATGAGTAGGGGGGGATAATTCACAATTTTATAAATTAATTTACAACCTATTAGGTTAAATTATGCACTTAAAGTATGTATAAAATTATTGAGTGAGCAACGGAACGAGAACGGAACGGAACGGCAACGCAACGCAACGGCAATGCAACGGCATTACTGTGCATTATATTCTGCAACTCAATATGTCTTTACCATTTTGGTTGTAATTTCACCCCTGAAACCAATTTGGAATAATGCCGGAACCATTTCCGCAATTTAAACATATTTTAAATTGCAAATCTACTTGTTAATGCCAAATAAATTGATTTAACTTTGTTTTACTATGAAAATAAATACAATGATAAAAGCAATACTACTGTCGTTGGTATTGCTCTCGGTAAAATGCCACGACAAACCTCCACAGCCTCCCGTGGAGAAGCACCCCAAGCCCCGCGATATTTTATTACCCCAAATTGTTAAAGATTATTTTGTGTTTAAAGTAGGCACCTACTGGATATACCAGGACAGTGCCACGGGTATTACCGATAGCGTATTTGTAGAATCAGCTGATACGTATCACTATATTTCACCGGTTTACAATTCGGTAGATAAATATTTTTATGGTAACATGGAAAGCTTTAAAGTGGGTTGTGAAAGTGGCAATGTTGGCCAGGAATATACTTCTTGGTTCAGTACCAGTGGGGCGAAATTGGACAGCCCACAATATGATACTTCCATTTATATAGATGGATATAGACTTGAGGCGCTAACAGGGCATAGCGGCAAAGGCTTTGTAGCCTATTACCCCTTCACCCTCGGTGCGCCGTATCATGATTACAATGGCGCTTCAGTTTATCTTACAGTAAAGGCAGACTCGTTGCAGGTGGGCAGTTTGAAATACTATAATACACTTACATTTAATAATAACATGAGTGCCTTATACAACTTGGCTGCAGTCAATTGGACCTTTGCTCCCAATATAGGCCTGGTGCAGAAGCAAGCCATTGGGCAAAAAACCTGGAACCTTATACGGTACCATGTAGTGCAATAATCCAAAGCGGCCTTCTTCATTCTTTTTTTCCCGAACTATTTTTTTAATCCTTTTATAACTATGAAAACATTGTACGCTATTTTCGTTTTATTTCTTTTATTTTTTAGTTCCTTTGGACAAACGCCTGAAACCAATTTGGAAAAATACTGGAACCAGCGCGATCGGTTTTACTGCTACGCTTTGAAAATTCTCAATAATAATTTTGTTTTTATCAATGAAACTTATTTACTTTGATTTAACAAAATATTACGATGAAAACAATTAAAAACATACTATTGCTGCCAGTAATTTTACTGGTATTGCTCTCGGTAAAATGCCACGACAAACCTCCACAGCCTCCGGTGGAGAAGCACCCCAAACCCCGCGATATTTTATTGCCACAAATAGTAAAGGACTATTTTGTGTTTAAGGTGGGAACTTACTGGATATACCAGGATAGCGCTACCGGAATTACCGATAGTGTGTATGTGAAGAAAGCACGTGATTATATTTCACCCCAATATAATTCACAGGATAATTACTTTTATGGCACAATAGAGGGATTTAATGTGGAATGTGAAAGTGCTAATTTTGGACAAGAATTTACTGCCTGGTATAGCACCAGCGGTGCGAAGTTAGATAGCCCACAATACGACACCTGCCTTTTTATTGATGGCTTTAGAGATGAAGCACTCACAGGACATGGGGGGACGGGTTTTGTAGCCTATTATCCTTTTACACTTCATGCGCAATACCATTGGTGGGATGGTGCAGTTGTGGAATTTATTGATAAAGCAGAAGTGTTAGATTTGAATGGTTATAAATACCTCAATACCATAACATTTAACAATAACAAAAGTTCGTTATATGACGACGCCTCAGTATATTGGACTTTCTCTCCTCATGTGGGCTTAATTCAAAAAAGAGCCATCGGGCAAAAAACCTGGAACCTGATTCGATACCTCACCATTCAATAGAGGATATATTTCTTTTTTACAAACAACTATTTATTTTTATTATGAAAACAAAATTATCGTTTTTAATGCTATTGCTTTGCCATTTTTTAATGCAGGCACAAACACCTGAAGCGAATTTAAACAAGTACTGGAACCAGCGCGATCGTTTCCGAAAAGTTTTTACACAGATTGGAAAGAAAGATGGTAATTCATTGCCATTTTACCGAAGCACCAATGGCGGGGCTAATGTTATTTGCATTAGTAATGACCCCGATTACCGTGACAATAGTATAATTGGTGGTGATGTAACATTAAAGCTGGGGTTTTATTTAAGTACGCTAGCGACTGAGTATAAATTATTAAAGAGTAATAACCAGGATGTAACGGCTACCTTACATGAAATTTACTATGCCTTGGAGGCTGTGAACCGGCTCGATCAATATGCCGAATGGTATCACCGCCAGCGACAAGGAAATAAAAATGATCCGACTGATTTAAACGGATTTTTTTTAAGGGATGATATACCGACTTATATGAAGACAGAATTTAAACGTGAAAACTATGAACAAATAAATACCGCCTTTGAATGTGAATATTGTAAAGATCCTAAAACCTGCGAACCTGTAACTTACCGTTTAGAAAATGAAGAAAGTATTGATCAGTTTACGTATTTACTTATGGGTTTTGCTTTGATTGCAAAAAATGTTGATGATGTATATATTCAGCCTACCCCGGGAGATAGAGGATTTAAAGTAGTAACTGAAACCCGTGTAATTACCGACCGTTTAATAAACTATATTAAAAGCTTGAAAACCTACACGATTGAATTTGATCTGGATTTTGGAAAAATGGAAGCCGACCTTTTAAAAGCTTATCAACAATCATCAACTCGCCAGAAAATCCTCTTATTGGTTGCAGCTAGAACATTCGGAACGAGTTTGGCTTTTGGTGCCGGTGTAGTCATAAGTGCTAATTTATTATTGGACAGAGGTCAAATAATTCATGCTTTAGCATTAGCAACAGGTCCAGAGGAATTCAGGAAACAAAGAATAAAGTTGGAAGTACGTGGTAATTGGTTTATTACAAATCCAGTAAGCGGGTTGAATGTATCGAATGACGGAGGGAACTGTCAGTTTGTATCATACCTGATTGCAAAAACCGGTCAAAAAATAACGGGAAAGGATTATTTCGACCCTATTGTATTTAATAGTGAATGCAAAAACACGAATCCACATGTGCAAAATATTTTTAACAATGTCAATGCCTTTATACCAATTGCCGAAGGGTCGGATTTTGCAAATATTTGGAACGGAATAGGATCTAATTCAGAGTTGATAGAAGTGCCCCATGTTGTTAACGGTCATGAGCAACATGATAAATTAAAACTAAAAGTTAAAGATGCCTTTGCAACACAGCTTTTAGATTTAGCAAAAGAGATTAACTTCTCAAGCACAAACTTAAAATGGTTTTTCAATTGTGCTAATATATTCGGGGCTCTTGGGGCAGAGTCAGAGTTTGTTTATGATATAGCATTCAATAAATCACCTGGAGAAGATTTGGTTGTACCTATAGAGCATTTGTATAGCTTGGAAATTGCAGATATTTTAGCGGCTACGGCAGGAATTTGGACATTTTCTCAGTTCCAAAATCAGGCCAATGTTGCACACCTACAACCATTGGATTTATTGTATGCACAGCTTAATGATATCAGCATATCAAATGCAAACACAGTTAATTTTAGTTCTTTTTCTTCCATTTTAAATACAGCACCTTGCGATGGGTTTAATCGCTTTAAGCCACTCGACTATGAAAATCGAACAGCATTTGAAAAGTTTAGTGTTTGGGGATATGGTTACGCAACTAATGAAGATAGAAACGAAGGCGAAAAAGATACTAAGGTTGATGGTATGGAATACTGCTTGTTCTATAATCTTTATCACGGCCAGTTTACCAGTCAGTTAACGGGTAGCCCGTATTACAATAATGCTTGCCCGTGCTCAAACTTTGATGAAGTATTTGTGAATACTACAGAAGTAAACACAAACTGGAAGAACCCCTTAATTTATGACCCCAACAATAGTTCAATAAACCGGCGCCGCTTCCCCGATTATCATGAAAAGGGCATTTTTATTCCCGATTTCTTAAAACATGATTTGGTGGTGAATAATGGTGGTGTGCTGAATGCTGATTTTGATTTTGCTGTTTGCAATAATGCACAGGTATTTATTAACC
>JBGASH010000226.1:0-4744 GCA_044229775.1 Bacteroidia bacterium | reverse complement strand
GTTAAAACAGCGTCTGTTACTACAACTGCCGAAGTTAAAACAACCGCTACTCCTGCTTCTACTGCGAACGTAGACTTTTCAAAATCTGAAAAATTTTACTCACCATTGGTGAAGAATATTGCCAAACAGGAGGGCATTACTTTGCAGGAGCTCGATGCTCTTAAAGGCAGCGGACAAGGCGGACGTGTTACCAAATCGGATATCTTATCGTATTTACCGAACCGAAACAAACAAGGTACCGTGGTACAACAACCGGTTATAGAAACCGTAAAAACTCAAAGTACCGAAACTGTTGCGATCAAAGGACCAGCTGTTTCTGTTAATGCCGGTGATGAGATCATTGAAATGGATCGCATGCGTAAACTTATTGCCGACCATATGGTAATGAGCAAGCACGTTTCACCTCACGTTACTTCCTTTGTGGAAGCAGACGTAACAAATTTGGTATTGTGGCGTGAAAAAATAAAAAAAGATTTTGAAAAACGCGAAGGTGAAAAATTAACCTTTACCCCACTCTTTATAGAAGTTGTCGCAAGAGCCATAAAAGATTTTCCGATGATCAACGTTTCAGTTGATCAGGCCGGTGGAAAGATCATTAAGCGCAAGAATATCAATATTGGAATGGCAGCGGCCTTACCAAGTGGAAATTTAATTGTACCGGTAATTAAAAATGCCGACGAAAAAAATCTGATCGGCATCACACGAGCCGTTAACGACCTTGCCACAAGAGCACGCGCCAATAAACTTCAACCTGACGAAATTCAGGGCGGTACCTTTACCCTTACAAACGTTGGTAATTTTGGGAACGTAATGGGTACACCTATTATCAATCAGCCACAGGTGGCTATTCTTGCAGTAGGAACCATCAAGAAAAAACCTGCGGTTATTGAAACACCACAGGGCGATACTATTGGGATCCGTCACTTCATGTTCTTGTCCTTATCTTATGATCACCGCGTTGTGGACGGCTCTCTTGGCGGAAGTTTCTTACGACGTGTGGGTGATTATCTTGAGCAATGGGATATTAACCGGGTATCTTAATACAACTATGAAGAAAGCATTGCCTTATTTTTTATTCATTAAAAATACAGGCTTGTTATTAATTTTCTTCCTCTACTCCTTCAGTTATCCATCACAAAATCGCAAAACGGATTCACTTTTAAAATTAGTGAATTCTACATCTGATACATCAAAGGCCAAGAACCTTATCCTTCTTTGTAAGCAGTATTTACTTATCGGTGATATTGATGAAGGATTTAAGTACGCAGCATCATTGGAAGAACTAGCAAAATCCAATTCATTCACGAAATCTAAGAAAGATTATTTTCTCGCCTACGCTTATCAAAATTACGGCAGCCTTTATTCAGCTAAAAGTGATTATGACAAAGCATTGGCTTACCAAAAACAAGCTTTAGAGATACGTGAAAGAATAAAGGATAAAGGTGGGATCGCCAACTCGTCTAACAATATCGGTAATATTTTTTGGTATAGATCAGATTATGAAACGGCTTTAACTTATTACTTAAAGGCTCTTGCTATTCGTGAAGAAACAAAAGACATTAGAGGTATGGCTGTAAGCTATGGTAATATCGGCCTTATATACAAGATCCAAGGAGAGCTGGATCAAGCACTTGCTAACTATTTAATGAGTCTGAAATACAGGAAGGAGATTAATGACAAAGAAGGAATTGCAGCCGTATATACAAGTATCAGTAACGTGATAAAAGTAAAAGGTCAAAATGCGCACAATAAAAAGGATCAAACGGAATTGTTCAACAAATCCATGGAATACAGCATGGAGTCGCTTAAAATAAGTAAGGAGATCGATGATAAATTACAAATGGCTTTATGTTATGGAAACATAGGTAATATACATGAAGACAGAGCTTTTATATCGGATGTAGATTCCGTAAAATTTTCACTCCTTAAAACTGCATTGGAATATTACTTTAAAGAGCTGGAAATATCCGAACAAATAAAAAACAAAAGAACTGTTGGTTCTAGTTGCATTAATTTAGGACACGCCTTTCTTGCCATCGGTAAGAACAAAGATGCCTTTATCTATCTGGAACGCGCATTAAAGATCAATGAAGAGATCGGTAATACAACCGGAATTGGCGATGCCTTTGGTAGCCTTGCTGAATATTATTCAAATATTAACGATTTCAAAAATGCATATTACTGCTACAAAAAAGCCATAACGATAAAAGATTCGATCAGGGGCGAACAGAACAAAAAAGATCTCGACAATATAAATTCGCGATATATAACCGAAAAAAAAGACAAAGAGATCCTTCTCTTGAATAAAGATAAAGAAAAACAAGAAATAATTAATCGTCATAAGAATACGATATTGATCTTTGTTTCCATTGGATTAGCGGTGATGCTCGTATTGGCATTCCTCGCGTTCAGAAGTTACCGTCAGAAAAAAGAAGCCAATCTTATCATAACCGCCCAAAAAGAAGACGCCGAGAAAAAAACCCAATTGATAGAAGAACAAAAACATTTGGTGGATGAAAAGAACAAAGACATCGTGGACTCTATCAATTACGCTAAAAAAATTCAGGAGGCCATTCTTCCCGCCAAGGAAGTGAAATATTCTATTTTCCCGAATGGGTTTGTTTTGTTTAAACCCCGCGATATTGTGAGTGGCGATTTCTACTGGTTTACCATTAAAAATAACAAACGCATCATTAGCGCGGTAGATTGTACGGGCCACGGTGTGCCGGGCGCCTTTATGAGCATGATAGGCAATACCTTTTTGAATGAGATCATTGAAGAAAGAGGAATTACCACACCTTCCGAAATACTTAGCGAACTCCGCCACTCTATCATAAAATCATTGAAACAAAGCGCCGAAGAATCAGAGTCGCGCGATGGTATGGACATGGCCCTTATAACCATCGACGATGAAAACAAGGTACTGGAATTTGCAGGCGCTAACAATCCGATCTGGATCTTCAGAGACGGCGTGTGTACCGAATATATAGCCGATAAAAGGCCCATTGGTTATTACAGGGGTCAAGGACTTCCGTTTACTAATCACAAAATTGAATTAAAAAAAGGCGACACTATTTATCTTTTTACTGATGGATTTGCCGACCAATTCGGTGGGCCAAAAGGCAAAAAATTCAAGTACAAGCAATTTCAGGAACTACTAGCCTCTATACAACGCGTTCCGCTTATGAATCAGGAAAAAGTTCTATTAGAAAAGTTCGAAGCCTGGAAAGGTAACCTTGATCAAGTGGATGATGTGTTGGTAATTGGCTTGAAATTCTAATAAATCTTCCCCTTTTTCCTATTCTACTTATTAATTTCTAAATCATTATTTTTTCTTACCTTTACCGCACTTTAGGGGTGTTGCTATTTAAGCGACTGAGATAATACCCTTTGAACCTGATCCGGATAATACCGGCGAAGGGAAAAGTAAAACGGTTTCTCGTATTATTTCTCCTAAAGTTTTATTGCATGACAGTATTAGGCATTATAGCCCTTGTGTTCGGCGTATTGGGAGTGGTATTAACCATTAAGCAATCTATTTGGTGCTGGCCGGCCGCATTAATTTCTGTTATTACTTCCGGTATTGAGTTCTATTTCTCGCGACTGTTCGGTGATATGTCGTTACAAGTATTTTATTTTATAAGTGGTGTTTATGGGTGGTATTATTGGGAAAAGAACAAGGATAATACCTTTCATGTTTCAAACATTCCCGTAAGCGAGATCTTTATTTTAACCACTCTTACGTTCGTAATGAGTTTTGCTTTTTATTTCCTTTTAAAATATTTTAAAGGAGACAAGATCATTTTTGATGCCATTTTAACGGCTTGTAGCATCACTGCAACTTATATGATGACTAAAAAGTGGATAGAGAATTGGTTGTTCTGGGTGATAATTGATGGTGCGTATATTGTGTTATATGGAATAAAAGGATTGTGGCTGTACGCCTTACTCTTTCTAATTTTTACGGCTATGGCCGGATACGGATATTACTCATGGCGAAAGATAAGATCATAAAAATAGCCGTCATAGGCGCTGAAAGCACTGGGAAATCTACCCTATGTGCCGATCTTGCCTTGCACTACTCTACCATCTTTGTAAAAGAGTATGCCAGAACCTACTTTAATAAAAACGATATCGAATCTTACACACTAAAAGATCTTGAGAAGATCTATAAGCAACAGATCAAAAATGAAACCGCTGCCCTTAAAAAAGCCAAACGTTTTTTGTTTTGTGATACTACATTGATCACCGGTAAAATCTGGGCGGAAGAAAAGTTTAATACTACTTCGCAATTCATTTCAGAAACGATCGACAAGGTTAATTATGACCTGTATTTACTAACAAAAAACGACATTCCATGGAAGGTTGACAAACAAAGAAAAAACAAACACGATCGTACACGCATCTTCAATAAAAATCTTCAGGAATTAAAAGCTCTTAAAACTCCTTATATTATTATCAGCGGCCTGCATTTTACCCGTTCGCTGAATGCGATCAAAAGTATTAATAAATTTTTCAATACTAAAAAAAACAAACAATGAGAACAAAAGAAACACTTCTGTTGCTTGCCGTACTGTTCAGCATTTCGCTCAAAGCACAATTTTCCATCAGTGGAAAAATTAGTTCCCCATCAGGCAAAGCGATCCCCTTTGCTGTAGTTGGGATAAAGAATACATTTTTTTCTGCTCAGGCCAATTCTGATGGTCAGTTTAAATTTGATGGACTTAAAGCAGGTAATTATGTC
>JBGASH010000225.1:0-4793 GCA_044229775.1 Bacteroidia bacterium | reverse complement strand
CGGTAACAACCAGTTTATCGCCAATAGACGCGTAACGCTTTCTTGTACCGCCTAACACACGTATCACCAACACTTCTTTGGCGCCGCTGTTATCTGCTACTGTTAATCTTGATTCGTTCTGTATCATTTCTTAATGTTTAAAAACTATTTCACTTTCTCAATTACTTCTACCAAACGCCAGTTCTTTGTTTTACTCAAAGGGCGTGTTTCCATAATTTTAACGGTGTCGCCAATGCTACACTCGTTCTTTTCGTCGTGGGCCACAAACTTTGAAGTTTTGTTCACAAACTTTCCGTATTTGGGGTGTTTTACTTTACGCATAACAGCCACAACAATAGATTTGTTCATCTTATTGCTGGTAACCACTCCGGTTTTTTCTTTTCTTAAATTTCTTTCTTCCATTGTATGGTAAGCTATTTGTTATTTTTTGGTTTTTTTACGTTTAGTTTGCTCGGTTAACATACGGGCAATGGTTCTACGCTCGAAACGAAGTTTGATCGGATTCTCCACAGGAGAAATATTGTGATTGATCTTCGTTTTATTCAAAGCGTCTTTTTGTTCTTTTATTTTATCAACCAATTCCTGGTCAGATAAAGCTTCTATATCTTTATTCTTCATTTTAATTTTATTTTACTAATTGATCAGGGTGATAATCTCTTCTCATTACAAATTTGGTAACGATGGGTAATTTTTGAGCTGCTAAACGTAACGCTTCTTTAGCTACTTCAACTGTTACACCTTCCGCTTCAAAAAGGATGCGTCCTGGTTTTACAGGAGCTACCCAATATTCTGGCGCACCTTTACCTTTACCCATACGAACCTCAGCCGGTTTTTTGGTGATAGGTTTGTCTGGAAAAATACGGATCCAAACCTGACCTTCACGTTTCATAAAACGGGTGATGGCGATACGGGCCGCTTCGATCTGGCGAGCAGTAACCCATGTACCTTCTATCGCTTTTATTCCAAATGAACCAAAGGCTAATTGATCGCCACGCTTGGCGTTGCCTTTCATTTTCATTTTTTGCGACTTTCTGAACTTCGTTCTTTTTGGCTGTAACATTTTCTTATTATCTTAATTTATTCTAACAATTATTTATCTTCTCTTTTACCTTTTTTCTTTCCGCTGAACTTCGGATTTTGCGGACCCTTTTTTTCTTTTGTCAAACCAATATTTGGAGACAGATCACGCTTGCCGATTATTTCACCTTTGCAGATCCATACCTTTACACCGATACGGCCATAAGAAGTATGCGCTTCAGCTACTGCGTAATCGATATCCGCACGAAGCGTGTGCAATGGAGTACGTCCTTCTTTGTAACCTTCGGTACGTGCCATCTCAGCACCACCTAAACGGCCCGATACTTTGATCTTAATTCCTTCGGCACCCATTCTCATAGTAGAAGCCATTGCCATTTTCGCCGCACGACGGAATGATATACGTCCTTCGATCTGACGGGCAATGCTATCAGCCACTAAACGTGCATCTGTTTCGGGACGTTTAATTTCAAATATGTTGATCTGAACTTCTTTCTTAGTGAGTTTTTTCAACTCTTCTTTCAGTTTATCTACCTCTTTACCGCCTTTACCAATGATAATTCCCGGACGAGCGGTATTGATAGTAACTGTTACTAACTTTAAAGTTCTTTCAATTACAATTTTAGATATGCTTCCTTTAGCAAGACGCGCTTTTAAATAGCCGCGGATTTTTTCATCCTCCACCAGTTTTTCGGAATAATCTTTTCCGCCATACCAGTTAGAGTCCCAGCCCTTGATGATGCCTAAGCGAATACCTATTGGATTTGTTTTTTGTCCCATTTCTATTTTTTAATTTGTTGTAACTACTGCTTTTGTATCTAATACTAATGTAACGTGGTTAGAGCGTTTGCGAATACGGTATCCGCGACCCTGAGGAGCAGTGCGTAAACGTTTTACCATTAAAGCGCTATCCACCATTATTTCTTTTACGAACAAGGTGTTATCATCAGGACGTTGCCCTGTTTTTGCCTCGTAATTAGCGATAGCTGATTTTAAAAGTTTTTCTAAACGGTTAGAAGCTTCACGTGTATTGAATTTTAATACACTTAATGCTTTGTACACATCCATACCTCTTACTAAATCGGCAACCTGACGCATTTTGTGCGGTGATGTAGGGCAGCTGTTTAGCTTGGCGAAATATTTTGATTTATTTGCCTCTTTGCGTGCCTCTGCTACTAATCTTTTTCTTTTACCCATTGTTATTATTTCAAATACTGTTATTGTTATGATTTAGGTGAGCTAGACGCGGCAGCTGCTGCAGCGGATTTGTTATGTCCGGCGTGAACTTTAAACAAACGCGTTGAAGCAAACTCTCCTAATTTATGACCTACCATGTTCTCATGTCCGGCGTGACCTTTAAACACACGCGTTGAAGCAAACTCTCCTAATTTATGACCTACCATGTTCTCAGTTACATAAACCGGAATAAATTTTGCACCGTTATGTACGGCAAACGTATGGCCAACAAATTCTGGTGGGATCGTAGAACGACGTGCCCATGTTTTGATAGCTGATTTTTTACCGCTTGCGTTCATTTTTTCAACCTTTTTTTCAAGATTGTGATCGATGAACGGTCCTTTTTTTAGTGATCTTGCCATTTTATTTTTTTTAAGTTTTGAATCGCGAGGTTTACACTCGCAACCATTAAACGTTATTAATTATTTTTTTCTTCTTTCTATAATGTGTTTGTTACTTGCTTTTGACTTGTAACGGGTCTTATATCCTTTTGCAGGTAAACCTTTACGTGAACGTGGATGTCCGCCGGAAGCACGACCTTCTCCACCACCCATAGGATGATCAACAGGGTTCATAGCAACTGGTCTAGTGCGCGGACGAACACCTAACCAGCGTTTGCGTCCAGCTTTTCCATGTACTTCTAAGTTGTGATCAGGATTTGAAACTGCACCAACTGTAGCTTTACAAGTAATTAATATCATACGTACCTCACCTGATGGCATACGCAATACAGCATATTTTCCTTCGCGGGCAGTAAGCTGAGCATAAGAACCAGCGCTACGTGCTAAAGCTGCACCTTGACCAGGACGTAATTCAATATTATGGATGATCGTTCCTAAAGGAATATCCGAAAGCAATAAACAGTTTCCTAATTCAGGTCCTGCTTTTGGTCCAGACATGATCTTTTGATCAACTTTTAAGCCTTGAGGAGCGATGATATAACGTTTTTCACCGTCTTTATAATGTACCAATGCAATACGTGCCGAACGGTTTGGATCGTACTCAATAGTTTTTACTGTTCCAACGATACCATCTTTATCACGTTTAAAATCGATGATACGGTATTGTTTTTTATGTCCGCCACCGATATAACGCATGGTCATTTTACCTGAGTTATTACGCCCACCTGAACGCTTGTTAGTTGATGTAACTAAACTTTTTTCGGGTTGGTTATCTACAGTAATATCAAGATTGTCAGAAGCGATCTTGAATCTTAAACTTGGCGTTAACGGTCTGAATTTCTTTAATCCCATTTTAAATTTCTTTTACTAATTAAATACTTGCGTAGAAATCAATTATTTCTCCTGTTTTTAAAGTAACGATCGCTTTTTTATTACGGTTAACACGTCCGATAGCGGTACCACGGGTTGTATTACGTGTTTTAACTTTACCGGCATATTGCTGTGTGTTAACAGAAGCAACTTTTACATTATATGTTTTTTCTATCGCGTCTTTTATTTGAAGCTTATTTGCTTCTCTAGCCACTACAAAGCCATAGCGATTTAACTTCTCGGCTTGTGCAGTCATTTTTTCAGTTATGATCGGCTTAATTAAAACTCTCATCTTACTTGTTTAAAATTGTTTCAATTACTTTCACTGAACTTTCAGATAATATCAAATTATCGGCGTTCAAAATATCATAGGTATTAAGGTCGGAAGCGGTAACTACTTTTGCGCCCGGAATGTTGCGAGACGACAAATACACGTTCTTGTTCAAACCACCAACAACCAATAATGTTTTTTTGTTATCCATGCTTAAGTTCTTAATTAACTCAACATAGTTCTTTGTTTTTGGCGCTTCAAAAGAAAAATCTTCCAATACGGTTATCGCTTTATCTTTTGCTTTGTAGGTTAAAGCAGAGATACGCGCTAAGCTTTTTACTTTTTTATTCAATTTAAACGAATAATCACGCGGGCGTGGACCAAATGCACGGCCACCACCAACAACCAATGGCGATTTTAAACTTCCTCTACGGGCACCACCGGTACCTTTTTGACGAATGAACTTCTTGGTTGTACGGGCAACTTCAGCACGTTCTTTTGCTTTATGTGTTCCCTGACGTTGATTTGCTAAGTAACTTTTTACATCCAAATAGATACTGTGATCATTTGGCTCGGCCGCAAAAATTGCATCAGCTAACTCAACTTTTTTAGCTGTTTTTTTACCACTTATATTTAATACTTCTACTTGCATGTTATTTCTCAATTATTACGTAAGACCCTTTGGCACCCGGAATAGAACCTTTGATAAGGATCACATTCTTGTCGGCCATTACTTTTACAACTTGTAGGTTCTGAACTTTTTTACGATTACCGCCCATTCTTCCGCCCATGCGCATACCTGGCATAACGCGTGAAGGATCAGACGATGCACCGAGTGAACCCGGAGCGCGCTGACGATCGTGCTGACCGTGTGTAGAACCACCAACACCGGAGAATCCGTGGCGTTTTACAACACCTTGCCAACCCTTACCTTTAGTTGTTCCTACCACATCCACAAAATCACCTTCAACAAATAATTC
>JBGASH010000224.1:0-4830 GCA_044229775.1 Bacteroidia bacterium | reverse complement strand
GCGCAAAGTTTTTACTATTTAGTAGCAATATAAAACAGGTCCAAACTTTTCTCATCTACCGCTTTTAAAAAGAAATCGCTGGCTTTTATTCCGGCGGTGAGATCGTTATTAGAGTTCAATAATTTTTTACGGTTGCGGCGGTTCATGATATCGTATGGTACTTGAAGGATCTGGCGCGGTAGCCACCATTGCATCTTTAACACATCGTACTTCATTATTTTATTTACCGATTCCTTGTTCTTTTCATAATACGCCATCACGGTTTCGTTACCGTAAACACCTTTAGCGTCTACTTCCTTAAAGTATTTTTTAAGAAGTGTAATGAGTTCGTTGGGTTTGTACTCGCGTATGTGCCATGGATTACGGCTTAAACTCATGGTGCGTGTGGGAGTAGTAACAATTAATTTACCGCCCGGTTTTAAAACACGTGCAATTTCCTTGGCGTAAAGATGGTCGTTTTGAATATGCTCAATAACCTGAAAGGTTACCACAAAATCGAAAGTGTTATCGGCTATTCCCTGAAAAGGCGGAACCGTTTGCTGTTTAAATTCAACATTAGGGTAAGCGGCAAAATCCACTTCACAAATAAATTTATCGATGGTCACAAATTTTTCGCAAACCGGCGCCATGTATTTAACACCATAGCCCGAACCGGTTCCAATTTCCAATACTTTACCCTTAACTATTTTAGCGGCTTCGAGGTACGCGAAAATACTGCGTTGTAAAACGTAATTATCTGAAAAATCGGTTGCGCTTACTCTTTCGGCGGTTGACATGCTAAAATCTTATTGCGCAATTGGCGCGCCTTGCTGCCCTTCCATTAATTCTTCGGCCGGAATTAAACTGGAAATGCGGTTCATGAATTCTTTTGAGAGCGCTTCCTGTTTAAACTGCGTGGTTAAACCTACCATGCGCTTCAAAATTTCTTTACACTGATTAATTTCGCGACCAGACGACGCACGGTTAATTGGTTTTTGCGCGTTATACACTCTTAGGTCGTTCTCAAAAATAGCGAACACTTTTTTGGCCAACTCGTTGGCTTTATCCATTTCGCCCAATTGATAGTAACCCGCGGTAATGGTATAAAGTGTAGCGTCGAACGGCACGTATTCGTCAGGCATTTTTTCCAAACACTTATCCAGCACCGCTTTTGCTTTGCTCTTTTTTCCTTCCTGTATCAAGGCGTTTGATAATACACTCATTTGCATTCTTAAATTACCCGCCATGCGCATACAGTTCTCATCAAGGTTAATGCCTTCCTTATCCATACCGCCCCACAAAAATTTATTCATCACGTTATCATACATCACATCGGTATTTACACGTCCACCCTGCATTTGTTCTGTCTCATTTTGTTTAACCGGAACGTAACGGTAAGCTAAACCTTCCAGTTGAAAAAACTGTTCTAAACCAACATAGGCTTCGTTACCGGTAGTAACCGCAAAATAGATCGGACGTTTCCAATCGTTATGCGCCACCAGATCCAACACCATAAGATCGTTCTTGGTTAAATAATTACGGTTAATGGTCCACGCCACTTGTTTGGTGATGCGGGCCGCGTCTTTTAACGGCACCACTTTATTATTCATTACTGTGGCCGAATCAACATTTACGTAAAATGTTTTGGTTGGGAAATAATCCAAAGGTGTTCCCCCGCCGTAATCTAATTTATTATTGATGTCGTCACTCTCTACAAATTTAATAGCGTCTTTCATTTCCATAGCCGGACCATTCTTAGGCATATACACTACAGAACGCGTTTCGCCCTGATATAATTCGGGATCCATGGTGAACGGCACCGGTGCCGATTCGTAAGCGGCCCTACGCATTTGGTTAATGTACCAATCGGTTTGCAATAAACTTAAATTACAAACGCGCACATCGGTACGGATACCTTCTACCTCTTGCGCGTACCATAATGGGAACGTGTCGTTATCACCATTAGTAAACAAAATGGCGTTAGGCGCGCAAGATTGTAAATAATTTATAGCGCAATCGCGAGACAAAGTACGGATAGAACGGTTGTGATCGTCCCAACCTTCAGCGGCCATAATACTTGGAATAATTAATCCCACCGCAGTGGCTAAAATAGCTGCCGCCTTCGCATTTGCTTTGCTGCTTAAAAACTCAAATAAAAACAACACGCCAAAGCCTATCCAGATAGCAAAAGCGTAAAACGATCCCGCGTAAGCGTAATCACGTTCACGTGGTTGGTAAGGTGTTGGATTTAGATAAACGATGATGGCTAACCCTGTCAGTAAAAAGAATGATCCCACCACCCAGGCACCGGCCTTATTATTTTTATAATGAAACCAAAAGCCCAGTAATCCTAATATCAGCGGTAAACCAAAAAAGCGGTTATGCGCCAAATTATTTTGCGCCACGTGCGTTTTTAAACTGGTATCGGCACCAATAATAAAATCGTCGAATCCTTTTATACCCGTAATCACATTTCCTTCCAAACTATTATTACTCATTCCCTGAATATCGTTTTGGCGACCAATAAAATTCCATCCTAAATAACGGAGGTACATATAACCCACCTGATAGCGGAAGAAAAATATAAGGTTAGCGCCGAATGTAGGCACTTCAACCGTTTCGCTTTCGCCGGTTTGATCGTTTACACGATTCACATTTTTGTGATGCTCGGCCACATTTCCCCAAAAACGGTACGCCGCTTCGTGATGGCTCTGACTGCTCCACATACGCGGAAAAATAGTGCAATAATCTGGATCGTAAGTTGGAATAGAATTTTTTCCATCGCTCACCATTTTATATTTTTTGGTCTTATCGTCGCGAATGAAAGTAGGATCATCGTCCCCAAATTGCGAACGCGGATTAGTTGGCGCATTGTAATATTGCCCTTTTATAATGGGCCAGTCGCCATACTGTTTACGCTGTAAATACGACAACATATTGATGGCATTCTCCGGATCGTTCTCGTCCATTGGTGTATTGGCCTGCGAACGGATCACGAGTACAAAGAATGAGGAGTAGCCGATCAATATGGTAGCTAAACTCATCATGATAATATTTAAGCCGTTGTATTTAGCTTTGATTTTATGAATACCGTATAACATACCGCCAAAGCAAACGAGGCGCAAGAACATATCGCCACCCGAATTAGCGCTGGCCGTAACAATTAACGCGAATAAAATAGCCGAGTAAAATCCAATTTTATAATGTCCTTCTTTTTTGGTGATGGTATAACCGATAAAGCCGGTTAAAGAAACTAATAATGATAGGAAATAAATAATGGTCCCTGTATTAAAGCCCATGCCAAATTTATTGGTGAAAAAGATCTCGCTATCGGATACAAACTTTACAATTTTAGGAATGATGAGTGATTGAACGCTTCCTAAGATCACGAGTGAAACTAAACCCGCTATTATAAAACTTTTCCAGGTGAAGGTGTATTTTTTATAATAGTAAATAAAACAAATGGCGGGAATAACGAGTAAGTTCAATAAGTGAACGCCAATGGACAATCCCATTAAATAACTGATCAAAACGATCCAACGGAAAGCGCCCACCGGATTGGTATCATCTTCTTCATCCCATTTTAAAATGGCCCAAAATACAATGGCGGTAAAAAATGCCGACATAGCATAAACCTCGCCCTCAACAGCCGAGAACCAAAACGAATCGGAAAAAGTATAAGCTAAGGCACCAATAGCACCGGCGCCAAGTACGGCGTATTGTTTGGCAATTGAAAACTCTTCGCCTTTTTTAAGAATAGCTTTATAAGCTAAACGGGTAATGCTCCAAAATAAAAATAAGATACTGAACGACGAACACAGGGCCGACATTATGTTGATCATCATGGCCGCTCTGGCGGGATCACCTCCGGCAAAGAGTGAAAAGAAACGTCCAACCAATAAGAAAAAGGGTGCTCCCGGCGGGTGACCTACTTCTAATTTGTAAGCGCAGGCAATGTACTCACCGCAATCCCAAAAACTGGCAGTAGGTTCAATGGTGCAGCAATAAGTTACTGTGGCCACTAAAAAAACCAACCAACCAATTATGTTATTTAATTTCTTAAAAGCAGGTGTCATATGTTATAGTTAAATGATAAGGTGCGAAGTTAATAAAATGACCTAAGGAACAAAAACTTTTAAAGGCACAAGTTATTGTATGAAAGGGTGTTAATTTTGTTTAAAAAACAGCCTTTCATGGGAATAATTAATGTTCCCAAGGGGTCTTTTTCTGATAAAGAGTTTTAATGGGACGCAGATCATTATGATCTTTAAGATAAGTTATGATTTTGTCTCTTATCATAATTAACCATAACAATCATAATAATCAGCGTTCTATTTTGAAGCAGTTTGACTTTTCTGTATTTCCATAAAACAAACCGTAGCCCCTACCACCGCAAGCGCAGGACCAAACATAATACCGATTACATCGCCGGCAATGGTGGGAAGGGCCATGAACAACCAATACACAAAACCAATACCGCAGGCGGTGCCACGGTTGCTGCGAATGAATTTTATGCTCTCGCCTACCCCGCTTTTATGGCGCTCGCTACTGTAATCGAGCATGGCAAAACCAAAGTAATACCAAGAAACAAATAACAGCAATGGCATGGTAACAACCGCCGCTATTGGTAAAAACACCGTTACAAAAAAACAAACAACAATAAAAAAGTATTCGAGCAGCATGTTACGCAAACTAATTACCGTACCGCGCCCAATATCTTTTAATAGTTGTGGAAACGAAAAAGGAAATTCTTTGCCTGTTAGTTTTTCTTCGGTCTTTTCCGATAAAAAAGCGAACAATGGTGAAAGCACAATTAAGAGAACGTACTTAGAAAAGGTTCCTGAAATAAAC
>JBGASH010000223.1:0-4809 GCA_044229775.1 Bacteroidia bacterium | reverse complement strand
GGCAGCTACCAATATAATTTATTTGAAGATTCAACAGAACAATTACAATTATATCAGGTGATGGATAAATTACGCAACCGTTATGGTAACGATGCGGTGATGCGCGCGGCTGGTATGGATATAACACACCATGATTTTAATCCGTTTAAGGGAGGGAGGACGGATATGTTGGTGAAAAAAGAGAAAAATGATAATAGCCACTAAGACGCCAAGACGCCAAGTATTTCCGGTTTTTTTATTGGCCCTTAGCGTCTTTGCGCCTTTGTGGCAATTTTTGTTCTGGTCGGAGCTTCAGTGTTAACCAACTGCCACACATACTATAGTTTTTGCTACGGTACCTTAACTACCGAAGAATTGCTGCAGGAAGCACAGCAAAAGGGCTATTCGCGTTTTGCGCTTACCGACATCAATAACACATCTGCTTGCTTAGATACTATACGATTGAGTAAGGATTATAATATAAAACCCATCGTAGGTATTGATTTCCGTAACAGCGTATTCCAAAAATACGTGGGCATAGCTATTAATAACGAGGGCTTTCGCGAACTAAATGAGCATCTTTCTTATCATTTACACAACACGTTGAAGTTCGAAGATACCGCCCCGTCTTTTAATAACGCGTATGTGATCTATCCCCTCCAAAATTATAAAGGCTGGGAGCTTAAAGACAATGAATTCATTGGCGTATCGGTAAAAGACCTGAGGACACTCCCTTTTTTTTCGCTAAAAGTTCCGGCCCAAAAAGTGGTAGTGCTTCAGTCCGTAAGTTTTTCGAATAAAAAACATTTTAACGCGCACCGCTTGTTAAGGGCAATAGATACCAATACCTTATTAAGTAAACTTCCAATAAGCGAGCAAGGTACCATTGATGAGATGATGCCTTTTCGGGAAGAGTTGTATGCGGCATTCGCACAATGGCCCCATATTATCAAAAATACTGAAGCCTTGCTCGATAACTGTGCCATTGGTTTTGATTACGGAAAACTAAAAAGTAAGAATTTAAAGCACTATACCGGATCGGCTGCCGGCGATCTTGAATTACTGCGCCGCGAATGCGCCATTGGTTTAGAATACAGGTATCCCAACGCATCCCCCGAAGTGAAATTGCGAATGCAAAAAGAAGTCGATACCATCACTGAACTGAATTTCGCTTCTTATTTTTTAATTAACTGGGACATTGTTCGCTATGCCCGTCGTAGGGGTTATTATTATGTAGGAAGAGGTAGTGGCGCCAATAGCATACTCGCGTATCTTTTACGGATCACCGATGTTGATCCTATTGAACTTGATCTTTACTTTGAACGATTCATTAATATTCATCGCGCCAACGCACCCGATTTTGATATGGATTTCTCGTGGAAAGACCGCGATGATATCACCCGTTATATTTTCGACCGCTTTAATGAAGGAAACAAGAACAGAGTAGCGTTGCTAGGTGCATATAATACTTTTCAAAGTAATTCGGTGGTGCGCGAGTTGGGAAAAGTATTTGGATTGCCACCTGGTGAGATAGATAAATTACAAGATACTCATAAATACCCCGACCTGGACGCATTAGGAAAGCAGATACTTCGGTACAGCGCCCTTATTCACGATTTTCCGAGCCATTTGAGCATTCACTCTAGCGGGATCATTATTTCTGAAGAGCCCATTACTACTTATACCGCTACCAACATGCCACCCAAAGGATATCCCACCACGCAATTCAGTATGCTAGAAGCGGAAGATATAGGTTTATTCAAATTTGATATTCTTAGCCAGCGTGGTTTAGGAAAAATTAAGGATACGCTGGAAATAATACAAACTACCAGGAATGTGGACATCGATATTCATAACATTGCGCCGTTCAAGGAAGATAACCGCATAAAGGATCTTTTGCGGGAAGGAAAGACCATTGGTTGTTTTTATGTAGAGTCGCCCGCAATGCGCATGCTGTTGGCAAAATTACGCGCCGACGATTATTTGCGTTTAGTGGCTGCCAGCTCTATTATTCGTCCGGGTGTGGCAAAAAGTGGCATGATGCGTGAATACATTATACGTTATCGTCATGAACATTTACGTGAAAAGGCCAAGAAGGAATTGCCGGAGTTATATCAATTACTCGAAGAAACATATGGCGTGATGGTATATCAGGAAGATGTGATCAAAGTGGCGCATTTGTTCGCGGGGTTGACATTGGCCGAAGCCGATTATCTGCGGCGCGGTATGTCGTGGAAATTTAAGCAACGTAATGAGTTTAATAGAGTAAAAACGCAATTTGAGAATAATTGTAAGAAAAAAGGATATCCCGAGGAACTGGTATCCAATATTTGGATGCAAATAGAAAGCTTTGCCAATTTCGCTTTTTCAAAAGGACATTCGGCCAGTTACGCGGTTGAAAGTTACCAGGCACTCTATTTAAAAGCATATTATCCGCTGGAGTATATGGTGGCTACACTAAATAATGGCGGCGGTTTTTATCGGAGTGATCTTTATATACACGAAGCGCGTATGCATGGCGCGCAAATAAAAGCCCCATGCGTGAATGAAAGCATCGATAAATGTACCATAAAGAAAAACGTGATTCATTTGGGTTTTTCTATGGTGGCGCAATTGGAACAACAAACCGTTAAGGATATTTTAACGGAACGGAACAAGAATGGCCGTTTTAAAAGTGTGGTCGATTTTATAAAGCGTGTACCTGTGTCGATAGAACAAATGCGTTTATTAGTAAGGATAGGGGCCTTTAATTTTACTGGTAAGAATAAAAAGGAGATCTTATGGGAGATTCACATGCTCATCAATCCGGGCAAGAAACGCGAACGTGAAAAAGAATTGTTTGAGATCAAACCTAAGCAGTGGCAACTTCCCGCCTTAAGCAGCACCGCCCTCGACGACGCGTTTGATGAAATGGAATTACTCGGTTTTTCCTTATGCTCGCCATTTCTTTTATTAAGAGATGAAATACCGACCTATTTAACAGCGAAGGAATTGTCAAAATACAAAGATCAAACCGTTACTATTGTTGGTTTTTTAATAAACATAAAACATACTTCCACTTCGAGAGGCGACCGTATGTATTTTGGTACATTTTTGGATCTTGAAGGCCGTTGGATCGATACAGTACATTTTCCGCCCTCGGCAAAACAATATCCTTTTACAGGACCGGGTTGTTATTTACTCACCGGAAAAGTAACGGAAGAATACGATTTCAGGAGCATCGAAGTAAGTTCAATGAAACGATTGCCGGTGATAGATAGAGAAAAATTGGTGGAAAAGAACCCTGATATCCAAAACCCGCCTACTGTTTCATTGTAAGTTCAAAGGTGAGTTCTTTTTGTGCTTCAGTAAAAATAACCCTTTTGGTAATAGGCTCAATGTTATTTCCTTCAAGAACCACTTTATAAGGTTTATTCCGCACAGCTAGTAATACCATGGTCATGTAATTTTTATTGGGACGGTAAATGCCCTCATTCTTTTCCGAATCGTAATTGAATAAAGATAAATGAAGGTCTTTAGTAGCCGCAGTATCGGTCTTATCAATATATAATTTACAATACACCACTTGTTCGGGTGATTGCCTGAAATCTACCTGATATATATCGGTCTCGCCATAGCCGCCGGGGCGGTTAGAAGTAAAGTAACCTCTTTCGCGGTAATCAACTTTTATAAAATGCATGTCATCGCTGGTTGAATTAACCGTTACCCCTAAATTTTTTGCCTGCATCCATAAATTGGTCTCGGTATTAAAAGCGCATCTGAAAACATCGTAACCGCCCATGGTATTGTGACCATTGGAACTGAAATAAAGCGCTCCTGTTTTTTTATCGATAAACGGAAAATCTTCATCTTTATCAGAATTAATATTCGGACCAAGATTGAATGGTAAGCTGTATTTTCCATTAATAAACCGTACAATTTTGTAAAGGTCTTTTCCACCATATCCACCGGGTCGATCACTCGAAAAAATAATTTCGGTACCATCAGCTAAAAAACAACCATATCCTTCATTGTATTCCGAATTAATAGCGGCGCCTAATTTTTGAGGTTCGCCCCATTTCATGTCTTCTAAAGAACATAAATAAAGATCTCCACCTTTTTTATTTTCAGAACCGCGATAAATCAACAGGTCATTCCCAGTAGAAGAAAAACCTATACATACGTCGTTAGCTTTAAGTTCTATGTCAGTAAAAGGGGAAGCCTGCGTCCAAGCCTCATTTGTTTTTTTGGCAGTATATATACCCGAAACACTTTCATTTCTTTTTGTTTTAAAGAACATTGTTTCATCGTTGTCTCTAATAACAGGAACAGATTCTGAAGAGTTGGTATTGATCTGATCGCCCAGGTTAACCACGTCGTGATGCGCTTTTTCTTTAAGTTCGGCCTCACAGGTTTTTATCCACTGATCGGCCGCATCATTCATAATAAACCCTTCGTTTGAGTTATTGATCTTAAAATAATAAAATTCGTTAAGGGCTTTTTCAAGCGAATCCTGCTGATAAAATATTTTCCCAATATAAAAATGGGCATCAGGTACCTGGTTCTTACATTTAGAAAAATAGTTTAAGCACGAAAAATCAGTGTTATTAATATGAAAACTGCAAACACCTACTTTGTACATGGCTTCGTAATTTTGAGGTTCGTTTTCAAGAACCTTCGAAAATAGATTTAAGGCGGTTGAATAATCAGTGATCGCGAGAGCGGCCTCCCCTTTTTTAAATAATTTTTTGTTGGCTGAAGAGGTTTGTGATGAAATGAAACTTATAAAGAATAAAAAGAATATCAAAGTTAGGATGTTCCTTATGCCTTGAAGTTTAGTTTTGCGGGGTG
>JBGASH010000222.1:0-5459 GCA_044229775.1 Bacteroidia bacterium | reverse complement strand
GGATCTTATCGACGGATAGTTTTTACTTTAAACCAAGTGAAAAAAATATTCAGGTAGCGGGACAAACCAAAAAATCGCTGACCTTAAAATTAGAAACAGCTAAACCCGGTTCGTTCATTGAATATACCTACACTTTAAAAGGCGAAGATTATTTATTAGGCTGCGACATCCAGTTTACAGGTATGCAAAGCATTATTTCCTCTAATGTAGATCAACTGCAACTTACCTGGCAGATGCTAATGCCTCAACAAGAAAAACACAGTGTAAAAGAACGTGAAGCAGCAACCGCTTACTTTAAATTCACCATTGATGATCCTGATTACATTAATCCGCGCAAAGACGAAGAAAAAAACCTGAACGAAGCACCGGTAAAATGGATCTCCTTTAAACAACAGTTCTTCAATGCCAGTTTAATTGCGGAAACCGAATTTTCTAAAGATGGTAGTTTCATTAAAACATCCTCTCGGCCTAATTCAAAAAATGTAATAAAATGGGTAACTACCGACCTTGGTGTACCATTTAACCATGGCGCATCCGAAAAATTTGGCATGAAATTTTATTTTGGACCAACCCATTACAACACCCTGCAAAAATACGGCTATGATCTCGAAAAGATCATTCCAACCGGATGGAGCATTTTCAGCTACATCAATAAAGGTCTTGTAATTCCTTTATTCAATTGGTTGAGCGACGCCAATATGGGATTGGTTATTTTGATCTTAACCCTGATCCTAAAAATAATTTTATTACCGATCGCTTATAAAACGTACATGTCGGGCGCCCGTATGCGCGTTTTAAAACCTGAAACCGAAGCCATCAATAAAAAATACGCCGATAATCCTGATCCAATGAAAAAACAACAGGATACTATGGCGCTTTATCGTAAAGCAGGCGTTAATCCATTATCAGGATGCTTTCCATTATTATTACAGTTCCCAATTTTAATTGCCCTCTTCAACTTTTTTCCAAACGCCATCGAGTTGCGTCAGAAAGGATTTTTATGGGCGGAAGACCTTTCTACCTATGATAGCATTTGGGATTTCGGACAAGTTTCTATCATTAACAGTATTTATGGCGATCACGTAAGTTTATTTGCCATGTTAATGTTTGTGTCAACAATTATTTATACCTGGATGAACAGTAATATGCTGGCGCCGCAACAAGGAACGCAAATGCCGGGTATGAAATTCATGATGTATTTTATGCCGGTGATATTTTTAGCGGTAATGAACAGTTATGCCGCAGGATTAAGCTGGTATTATTTTTTAGCCAACATGATCACCTTTTTACAAACCTGGTTAATGCGCGTGTTCATTGACGACAAAAAAATAAGGGCCAAGATAGAAGAGAATATGAAAAAGCCCGCTAAGACCTCCTCTTTCCAAAAACGATTGGAAGAAATGACCAAACAGAGACAACAACAAATATCCAAGAAAAAATAAACCCATCCTTTATATGAACGCAAAGAAAATAGTTTTCGCATTAAGCATTGGTATTTTATTAACTTCATGTACCAGCAGTACCAACGAATTATCTTTATTGGAAAGTAAACCAGTAGTTAAAGATTCGGTTAAGCCTGAAATAGAAGATGAAGGAAAATTTGAATACGTTATTGATCAGTTTGCCGATCTTAGGGTATTACGTTACCGCGTTCCTGAATTTGAAAAGCTTCCTTTAAAGACCAAGGAATTATTATATTATTTGTATGAAGCCGCATTGTGTGGACGCGACATTACCTGGGACCAGAATTACAAATA
The DNA here is from genome assembly GCA_044229775.1 of Bacteroidia bacterium. Lineage (GTDB taxonomy): Bacteria > Bacteroidota > Bacteroidia > B-17B0 > Aurantibacillaceae > JAHEYG01. Next base: position 3,702 of record JBGASH010000222.1, on the reverse strand, counting down.
CAACTTAAGCATCCGCAAAATACTGGAAGCTGTTATTTCTAAAAGCAAACCAGATGCCGCCGCCAACGACGAGTATAAAAAGTTTCTAGTGTATGCCAAACGTGTATGGTTCAGTAATGGGATCCATCACCATTACAACAACGACAAAATAATTCCTGAGTGTTCACAACAGTTCTTCAAAAGTCTCATTCTTTCCTGCGATCCAAAACAAATGCCCTTAAGTCAGGGCGAATCGCTTGAGAACTTCTCGAACTTTATTATACCTATCATTTACGAACCTTTTATTGCCGGTAAAAGTAAGTCTAGATTCTAAAAAAAGACCTGGTTCTTTCTTCTGCCGTTAATTTTTACGAGGGCGTTACACAAAAAGAAGTGACCGACTACTATGAAAAACTAGCCGATAAAAATTCTAAAACACCGGTCATGCTTGGTTTGAATAGCAAGCTGGTTAAAGAGAACGGAAAATTGGTTGAGAAAAAATGGATGGTTGGTGGTATGTACACTCAGGCCATTGAAAAAATTGTGTATTGGTTGGAGAAAGCAATTCCGGTTGCCGAAAATGACGCGCAAAAACAAGCGCTTGAAAAACTGGTTAAGTTTTATAAAACCGGCGACCTTAAAGATTTTGACGAATATTGTATTGCCTGGGTAAAAGATACCGAAAGCGCGGTGGATGTGGTGAACGGTTTTATTGAAGTGTATCAAGACCCATTGGGAAAAAGAGGTTCGTTTGAATCGGTAGTATCGGTAAAAGACCTTGAGGCCAGTAAACGTATTGCCACTATTGGCGAGAATGCCCAATGGTTCGAAGATAACTCGCCTATAATGGCCTCTCACAAAAGAAAAATGTAAAGGAATTTCAGCAAAAGTCATTAATGCTGTGGTTGAATCGGGCGACTCGGCCCCTTCTACTCCTATTGGGATTAATTTACCAAATAATGAGTGGATCCGCGAAACACATGGTTCAAAATCGGTGAACCTAGGAAATATTGTTGAAGCTTATGAAATGGCAGCTGGACCAACAGTAGTGAATGAATTTTACATTAACGATGAGATCAGAACACGTGTTAAGGATTATGCCGGATTGGCCGACAAATTACATACTGACATGCACGAAGTGATTGGACACGCCAGTGGTAAGATCAATGATGGTGTTGGACAGCCCCATGAAACATTAAAAAATTACTCAAGCGCTTTAGAAGAAGGAAGAGCTGATCTTGTTGCTCTTTACTATTTAATGGATCCGAAATTAGTTGAATTGGGCGTGATGCCTTCATTGGATTACGGTAAAGCAGCTTATGATGAATATATCACTAAGGGCATTATTGTTCAATTGGCTCGTATTAAATTAGGAAAAGACGTTGAAGAAGCGCATATGCGTAACCGACAAATGGTAGCGCTTTGGTGTTACGAAAAAGGCAAAAAAGAAAATGTGATAGAGAAAAAAAATGTTGGCGGTAATACCTATTTTGTGGTTAACGATTATATGAAACTGCGTACCTTATTTGGTGAGTTGCTTAAAGAAATTCAGCGAATTAAATCGGAAGGCGATTATAAAGCCGGACAAGCGCTTATAGAAAATTACGGTGTTAAAATTGATCAGAAATTGCATCAGGAGATTTTAAACCGCTATGCTAAATTAAACATCGCACCTTATGCCGGTTTTGTTCAGCCGCGTTTGGTACCTGTTATTACTGATGGAAAGATCCAGGATGTTAAGATCGAATACCCAAAGAATTTTGTTGATCAAATGCTGGAGTTTGGAAAAAATTATAGTTTATTACCAGCCATTAATTAACAGAAAAAATAATTTTATTACTAAAGCCGCTTCTAAAGAGCGGCTTTTTTATTTGTGAAACATTTGTGAATTCAATTCACTTGCAATTCGTGTAAGGAAAAATAATCGCCCTTAAGGTTTAACAAATCCTGATGGGTTCCTTGTTCTTTTATTTGTCCATCCTTTAAGTAAATGATAACATCCGCATTCTTTAAGCTCGAGATGCGCGGACTTATAATAATAGATGTTTTGTTTTTCATGATCCTGTTAAGGTTCTTTAATATTTGAGCTTCGGTCTCAGTATCAACAGCGCTTAAACAATCATCAAAGATCAAGATCTGCGGTTCGTTTATTAAGGCTCTGGCAATTGAGATCCGCTGTTTTTGTCCGCCCGAAAGGGTTACACCTCTCTCGCCCACTATGGTTTCAAATTTATCGGGAAACAACATGATATTATCGTACACCTCGGCATCTTTGGCCGCCTGAATTATTTTTTCGTTATCGAATTTCTTTTCGCTCGAAAAAGAAATATTATTGGCAACGCTGTCGCTAAACAAAAAAACTTCCTGTGGCACCACACCCATTGCTTTTCTTAAATGCGCTAAATTATGTTTTGGAACAGACCTTCTATCCACCAAGATCTCTCCACTATCAACATCATAAAAACGGGTTAACAATTGCGCCAAAGTCGATTTCCCGGAACCAACAGGACCGGTTATACCCAGCGTTTGTCCTTTTTGTAATTTAAATGACACATTTTTTAAAGCTGTGATTCCGGTTTCGGGATAGGTGAACGAAACATTTTTAAATTCAATCTCTCCCGCAACAGCGTATGTTTCATTAACGTTATTTCGGATCCTGCTTTCCGTTTTAAGAAATTCGTCGATGCGTTTTTGCGAAGCTGCCGCACGTTGTACTAATGAGGTAACCCAACCCAATGAGGCAAATGGCCAGGTTAAACGATACACGTAAAGAATGAACTCTGTAATATTACCCGCCTCTATTTTTTTATTGATCACAAGATAGCCACCATACCAAATCGTTATCATCACGCTTAACCCGATCATCAATAACATGGTTGGTTGAAAAAAAGCTTCGGTTCGTGCCAGTTTTAAATTCTCAGTCTTATACTTCTCGCTTTTTTCAGCCATGCTCTTAATAAAAAACGTTTCCTGAACATAGGCTTTTATAACCCGGATGGCCGAAAAACTTTCCTGAGCATGTGAAGTGAGATTCGATAATTCTTCCTGAACCTTTTTGCTTCTCTTGTTTATAAGATCAGAAACACGATAAATCAAATACGATAAGAAAGGTAAAGGTAAAAAAACCATAAGCGTTAATTGCCAGTTAACACTTAACATGAACACCAGCACCGTAACAACCGTTACCAAGGTATTTACCATGTACATGACCGCTGGTCCGGTATACATTCGCACTTTGCCCACATCTTCCGAAATGCGATTCATAAGGTCGCCGGTAGAATTATTTTTGTAAAACGTTACATCTAAGGATTGATAATGGTTATAGATCTCATTCTTTTGATCGTATTCAATGTGACGACTCATCACAATAATGGTTTGCCGCATCAGGAACATAAATAATCCACTTATAAGCGCTAAACCGATAATGGTTAAACCGTAAATAATAAATTGAGAACTACCCTCAAAATTTTTTTGCTTGATCAATTCCAAAATAGCGTTGGTACCGTTTCGCACAATAACCGCCTGATAGGTTCCGAAAATAGTAGACAGAGAAACAAATAAAATACCCAGCAATAATAACCACTTGTATTTTATGAAATAAGCATTAACGGTCTTTAATGACTTCACCCTGCTAATTTACGAATTTTAAAAGCGTTTCTCGTTATAAAAGTCAAACGTTTTTTGGTTAATAGTTTGTATTTTTACGGTATGATCTGGCACTTT
>JBGASH010000221.1:0-4824 GCA_044229775.1 Bacteroidia bacterium | reverse complement strand
AAGGCGGTGTTATTACCATGTTTACCGAGAACGGCATTGATATCATGCCAAAAATAAGAAAGTGGTACACCGACTTTCCTTATAATTTTTATGGTGTTAAAATTGATGATGTTTTTGCTTTGCCTTTTTCTTACTCTCAAAGCAACGACGAATTTACGACCGATTATGGCACCGGATATTTTCATTTTAACAGCGATAAAAAAACTGTTGATCTAAGTTTTACGCCAAAGAATGCTGACTTCGGCGCTCAAAACATGTTCGTTCAAAACGAAAATTGGGAGATCTTAAAATTCACCAAAGAAGGGCAGATAAAACTGAAAGTAACCATGAATTACAAATACTACGAGCTGCAATTCAATTAACATTTCACGCGCAAAAAATTCCGCAATGGAAAAAAGCGGCCCTGAAATAACAGAACCGCTATTCTCAAATTATTTCAACGTAAGTGTGTTAACCAATTGCGTACAATTAATAAACCGTTTAATAATCTGAATTAAATAAACACCTGAACATAGCTTTGCAAAAGCCGTGCCAAGTTTTAGAAGTTATTGATCACTGGTTTAAAGTTTCTGATTATACTTCTGTACCAAAGGTTGAATAAATAACGAGGCCGGTTACACAAAAGGATGTAAGCTTCTATTTTAAAAGATAAATGCTTGCAATATCAATCACTCAAAGAAGACCTCTATAATTTGATCGTTTGGGTTCTGTCTGGACCAACAGATACAATTTTGATGGGAACCTTAACCGCTTTTTCAATGTACTTTACATAAGCAGCCAAAGCCTTTGGCATTTCTTTTTTTGAAGTGATCTTTGTAAGATCATCTTTCCAGCCTTTAACTTCATCGTAAACCGGACTCACGTATTTAGGATCAATATCGTAAGGAAGATAATCGATCACTTGTCCGTTATAGTTATAGTGCGTACAAATTTTCAAGGTATCAAAATCAGAAAGCACATCGGCTTTCATCATCATTAATTCAGTAACCCCATTTATCATGATGGCGTATTTTAAAGCCGGTAGATCCAACCAACCGGTACGGCGCGGCCTTCCTGTTGTAGAACCAAACTCGCGACCTATCTGGCGAATTTTTTCACCGGTTTCATCATTTAGTTCAGTTGGAAATGGTCCGCTTCCAACACGGGTACAATAAGCCTTAAATATTCCTATTACACTTCCTATTTGATTAGGAGCAATTCCTAAACCACTACAGGCCCCAGAACAAACCGTGTTGGAGGAGGTAACGAAAGGGTAGGAACCAAAGTCAATATCCAATAATGATCCTTGAGCGCCTTCTGCTAATATCTTCTTTCCTGAGGCTAAAGCATTATTTAAAAAATGTTCGCTTTCTATGAATTGCAATTCTTTTAACGACTCAATGCTTTTGAACCAGGCCGGTTCGTGATCCTTTAAATTATATTCAAACTTGTAAAACGACAATAATTGCTCGTGCTTCTTTACAAGCGCTTCATATTTTTCTTTAAAATCTTTTGCTTCAATATCACCAATGCGTAAACCATTACGGCCAGTTTTGTCCATGTAAGTAGGGCCTATCCCTTTTAATGTTGAACCGATCTTGTTTTTGCCTTTCGCCGCTTCGCTGGCAGCATCTAATAAACGATGAGTTGGTAAAATTAAATGCGCGCGTTTAGAAATAAGTAATTTGGATTTTACATCAACTCCCATTTTCAACAGCGCGTCAATTTCCTTCTTAAAAATAACCGGATCAATTACCACGCCGTTTCCAACAATATTTTGAGCGGTAGGATGGAAGATACCGCTTGGGATAGTATGTAGAACGTGTTTTATTCCGTTGAACTCTAATGTATGGCCGGCATTTGGCCCGCCCTGAAAACGGGCTATGATATCGTAACCTGTGGTCAATACATCTACAATTTTTCCTTTTCCTTCATCTCCCCATTGCAGTCCTAAAAGTACATCAGCTTTAGCCATACGAACAAAATTTAAAGAGGTAAATTTAATCCTAAAAAAGGGTTTTGAGAGGAGATTTTAATAACTGTTGAAAAGTTAAACCACTAGTTACGAAAGGGTAATTACATTCACTAAAGCGAATCGCGCAGTCCAAGCATTTTTATGGCTGTAATTGCGGCTTCGTTACCTTTATTACCATATTTTCCACCCGAACGGTCAATAGCTTGTTGTTGTGTGTTGGTGGTTAGCACCCCAAATATTACTGGCTTGTTATATTTAATATTCAAATTGGTTATGCCGTTTGCTACCGCGTCGCAAATAAAATCAAAATGCTTTGTTTCTCCCTGTATCACACATCCCAAACAAATAATGGCATCGGCTTTTGTTTTTTCGGCAACAAACTGAGCGCCCATGGTTAATTCAAAACTTCCGGGAACGGTTTTTTCAATGATGTTTTCGGGCTTCGCGCCATATTGGATCAGTACTTCGTAGGCGCCACGATACAAAGCCCTCGTTATATCAATATTCCATTCCGACCACACAATAGCAAATTTATAGTGGGCTGCGCTTATGAGGCGACCACCTTCTGCTTGCGATAAATTTTTGTGCTGGCTCGACATAAATATCTCTTAAATAAATCAGCCGCATTTTTTAGAACGCGGCTGACATTTTGTTGAATTCGGGATCTTATAAATTTCCTAATGTTTTTACTTTAGCAATGTTCTTTTCGATCTCACGCGCTTCGTTGCTCTTGCTGTATTCTTTTTTAATACGCTCGTATAAACTTAATGCTTCGGCATAATTGTTTTTCAATTCGTAAGCAAAGGCCGCTTTTCTTAAATAAATAGGCGTTGTAAAATTATTGGTACGCATATCGGCCGCTTTCAAATAAAATTTAATGGCTTCATCGGTCTTGTTCAATTCCATATTAGCATCGCCAACCGCACCAATAGCGATAGGAGCTATCATTTCGTCATCGCCATTGTATTTTTGTAATTCTTCAATAGCATTTTCAAATTGTCCTAAACGCAAATAAGAAATTCCTGCGTAGTAGTGTGCTAAATTACCGGTCTTAGTCATCCAATATTCATCGGCCACTTCAAGAAAACCTTTCATGGTTTTGTCGCCTTCTGATGAACGAACCATACGGCCGCCATTTAATGCAATGTTAAAACTGTCTTTCTCAAAATAATTCTGAGCAAAAAATACTTCATTGGCAGCTTCTGTTTCTTTTCCAGGCAACCAGTACAATTTGTAGGCACAAAATAGACCTATGATAGCCAGTAAACCACCGCCAATATAATTTATCCTCTTCTTATGGGTCTCATAAAAAAACTGTATACCCTCTAAAGTAGGGTCAACCACCTTGGGACCGGTTTCCTCAACTACTTCTTCAACCTGTTCATTTTCACTGGTTTCAGTATTCTCAATGTTAGCTTCTTCTTCTTTAATATCAGCCATTTGACTTATTAATTTTGAAGTGCGAAAATAGGCTTTTTATTTAATATTCTGAAATTTATTTTAAATAGGCGTTTCCCCCGTAAAATGGCTTAAATTTGCTCCTTTCGGGCATGTATTTAAAGCAGCTATCACTTATAAATTTTAAGAATTATTCCGACGTAAACCTCGAGGTGAGTCAGAAAATTAACTGCTTTGTGGGAAGTAATGGCATGGGTAAAACTAATATTTTAGACGCTATTCATTACCTCTCGTTCTGTAAAAGCTTTTTCAATTCGGTAGACAGTCAAAATATAAAACATAAGGAAGGTTTTTTTGTGATCCAGGGCAGTTATGATAAAAATGGTGAGAATGATGAGATCTACTGCGGGCAAAAACGCGGCCAACGAAAAGTTTTTAAACGCAATAAGAAGGAATACGAACGTTTGTCGGAGCACATTGGCCTCTTTCCGTTAGTAATGATATCACCCGCCGACAGTGAATTGATAAACGGCACCAGCGAAGGCCGCCGGAAATTTATTGACGGGATCATTTCACAATACGATAAATTATATCTCGAAAAGCTGATAGCGTATAACCAGGTATTAAAACAACGTAATGCCTTGTTAAAACAATTCTACGAGAGTAAGAATTTTGATTCGGTTACGTTGGAAATATGGGACGATCAACTCATTTTACACGGCACCGGTATTTTGCAGATCCGACAGGACTTTTTAAAAGAATTTATCCCACTTTTCAATAAAAACTACAATTACATAAGCGAAAACAGAGAAGAAGTTTCGTTGGTTTACGAATCTTCCATTGGCGAACGGGATTTTAAATCCGCTATCCTGGCATCTGTTAATCGCGATAAGATCTTACAATATACGAGCGTTGGTCCGCATAAAGACGATCTTGATTTTACTATTAATGGTTTTAGTTTAAAGAAATTTGCTTCGCAGGGACAACAAAAATCGTATTTATTGGCTTTGAAACTTGCTCAGTTCGAGTTCATCAAGAACAAAAAGAACACCAGGCCTTTGTTGTTGTTGGATGATGTTTATGATAAATTGGATGAAACACGGTTTAGAAAACTCATAGAACTGGTGGGCAGTGATGATTTTGGGCAAGTGTTCATCACGGATACACATCCTGATCGCATTAAAGACCTCTTTGCTTTCAATACCATTGATAAAAAAATATTTTTAGTAGAAGAGGGTAAGGTAACCGCTTACTGATTTTAATGAAACCATTTTACACAAAAGCTTTTTTGGCCGGTATTATTTACCTCATTGTATTTGTGTGGGTGTTCATGCTTATGCAAAACAAAACGGTGTACAAGAACACCCTGGGTCGCGTTTCCCAAAATTACGAACGTAGCGGCGACTGGGATCAGTCGGTTGTGACAAAAGTATCTAAACCTTATACCGAAATTACCGAACAGAATTTACGGC
>JBGASH010000220.1:0-4844 GCA_044229775.1 Bacteroidia bacterium | reverse complement strand
TAAAGAAAGGTATACCTTTTTACCGGAAGCAATATTCTTACGAACTTTGTTTCCGAAAATAATGCTAACCAATACCAGTTTCGTTAAATTTTCCATTTCAAATTTTATTACTCAAAGATACGATTTTTCTCTCTATAAATACCAGTGATTTTATCCGTGTAAAACGGCTTATTTTCAAATCGTTGCAAAGGTCCTTAAACCAAGTCACCGTACAGATCAAAGTCAGAGGCCTCCGTTATTTTTACATTGGCAAAATCGCCTATGCGTACATAAGTATCTTTATTAGCTTTTACTAAAACTTCATTATCAACATCCGGACTATCAAACTCGGTTCTTCCAACAAAAAATTCGTTTTCTTTTCGGTCGAATAGTACTTTAAAGGTTTGGCCTATCTTTTTTTGATTTAGGTTAAAAGATATTTCCTGTTGTAACGCCATCACCGCGTCGGCACGCTTCTTCTTTGTTTTTTCGCTTACGTTATCCTTCAAGGTAAAGGCGTGGGTGTTCTCTTCGTGCGAATACGTAAAGATCCCGAGCCGTTCAAATTTAGAATCTTCTACCCAGCGAAGCATCTCCTCATGATCTTTTTCTGTTTCTCCGGGATAACCGGCAATTAACGTAGTGCGTATAGCTATTCCAGGAACGGTATCTCGGATCTGGTTAACCAGATCAATGGTTTTTTGTTTGGTGATGCCCCTGCGCATACTTTTTAGCATGTTGTCGCTAATGTGCTGTAAGGGCATGTCCAAATAATTGCAAACGTTGTTCTTGTTTTTCATTATGTCAAGAACTTCCATCGGAAAACCGCTTGGGAACGCGTAATGCAAACGGATCCAATCAATGCCATTTACATCGCTCAACGCTTCTACCGCTTTGGCCAGCTCTCTTTTTTTATAAATATCCAAACCGTAATAAGTAAGATCCTGCGCTATCAATAATAATTCTTTAGTACCGTTAGAAGCCAGCTTTTGCGCACGGCTTACTAATTCTTCGATAGGAACCGAAACGTGCTTGCCCCGCATTAAAGGAATGGCGCAAAAACTGCATGGACGATCGCAGCCTTCACTTATTTTAAAATACGCGTAATGATGGGGTGTGGTTAACAGGCGTTCGCCTACCAATTCGTGTTTATAATCGGCTTTTAAGGTTTTTAAAATTTTTGGAAGATCGCGTGTGCCGAAATACGCGTCCACATCGGGTATTTCTATTTCAAGGTCTTTTTTATAACGCTCGCTTAAACACCCGGTAACGTAAACTTTTTCAACGTCGCCATTTTTTTTGGCTTCCACGTAGCGTAAAATAGTATCAATACTTTCCTGTTTGGCATTCTCCACAAAACCGCAGGTATTTATAATAACAATGTTGTGGTCATCGCTGGTACTCTCATGCTCAACATTAAATTTATTGGCTTTAAGCTGTCCCATCAATACCTCGCTATCAACAATGTTTTTGCTGCAGCCAAGCGTTACTACGTTTACCTTATTTTTTTTGAGCGTTTTGGTTTTCATCAGAGGCTACAAAGATACCAAATATTATGGCGTTAAGACGGTTAATTGGCCTATAATGGGAACAAATTATTTCGAAAAACATTGCAATTATTAGTAAATTCAGCCAATAATTCATTGGTATGAGATCCATCGCGATAGTTGTTCTGTTCGTTTTTTCCATTGGCGGCCAATTCGCCCAGAGCAATCGCGTGCTTGATAGTTTGATTGCGGTAGCCGAAAAGCCGAACATTCACGATACAGTCAAAATAAAATTATACGGCGATATTGGTTGGGAACTGATGGGAAGCGACATTAACCGGTCGTTGTTTTACACTAAAAAAGAATTGGAGTTTTCGGAAAAGACAAAGCGAAAAGGGGATATTGCCCAATCGGAAAGCGATCTTGGTAATATCTATAATCGCATGACGAATTACGATACCGCGCTTATGCATTACGATAAAGCGTTAAAGTTGCGACAAGAATTAAAGCACGACGAAAAAGTGGGCGGTATTTACACCAACATTGCAACAGTATATATGCGTCAAAATAAATACAGCGAGGCATTGGATATCGATTTTAAAGCGCTGAAGATCTTTGAGCAAATAGGTAACAAAGGTAAACAGGCTAACCTTATCAGCAACATCGCCATTATTTATAAAGAACTGAATCAGAAAAAAACCGCGGAGGAATATTTAAGAAAAGGACTTATCCTGGCACGAGAAGCCGGTTTGACAGCGGTAGAAGCACGGGTATTGGTGAATTTGGCGGGTACAAAATTTGAACAATACGAAACGGATTCTTTGCACAGTGAACAATTGGATTCAGCCTTGTTTTATTATTTGGAATCGGAAAAGATAATGGCAAAACTCAATGATCTGTATAATTTAAGTGTGGTGCATAACGGTTTGGGAAGAATTTACATGCGCAAAAAAGAATATTCCACCGCCGTTTCATACTATGGAAAAGCCCTGATTAACCGTAAAGCGTTAGGCGATAGGTTTGGCGAAGGATTATCGTTGTTAGCGTTAGGAGAAGCCAGTTATTTTTTGAAGGACTACGACAAAAGTATCGATTGTTTTACGGAGTGCGCCACCATTTTTAAAGAAGTAAAGAATTATCTGAATTTGAAACAAGCTTATGGAAAGCTGGCGGAGGTTTACGAAATAAAGAAAGATTATTTAAAAGCCATGAAGTTCCATCAGCTGTACGCGCAGTATAAAGATTCTGTGTTTACCGAGCAAAACGCCAAGCAAATGGCCGAAATGCAAACCAAGTATGAAACCGAGAAAAAGGAATTGGAGAATAAAGAACTAAAAGATCAGAACCTTATTAAAGGATTGGAACTCGACAAACAAAAAGAACAGAATTTTGTAAAGAACATCATCATTACTGCAGCACTAGCGTTGCTTGTTCTTATTTCGGTGACCGGTTATTTATTTATTAAGAGAAGGCAAATACAGCAGAAGGCCGAACTGGATGCGGAAATTGCGCGGCAAAAAGAAATGCGAACGCGTTATATCATTGAAGCCGAGGAAAAAGAAAGAAGGCGCATCGCACAGGATCTGCACGACGGCGTTGGACAAATTCTTTCGGCGGCTAAATTGAATTTGAGCGGATTGGAATCGAAAATAAAAATGACGGGGCAGGAGGAAAAAGACGCCTATAAGAATGCCTTGGATCTTATTGACGATTCGGTAAAAGAAGTAAGAGCGGTTTCGCATAACATGATGCCCAATACGCTGATACGATTAGGATTGGCGAGCGCTATCCGTGAATTCATTACCAAGATCGGGAATTTACCTAACCTGAAAATAGATCTGGAAATTGTTGGTCTTGACAGACGCATAGCCGAAAATACCGAAACGGTTCTTTACCGTGTGATACAGGAGATCGTAAACAACATCATTAAACACGCCAAGGCCGATCACATTAGCATGCAACTCATCAAGCATGAAAAAGAGATAACGGTAATGATAGAGGACAACGGTATTGGTTTTGATACTGAAAAAATGAATGATTTTGAAGGCATAGGATTAAAAAACATTATTTCACGAATAGAATTTTTAAACGGAACCGTACATTTTGATTCGGCCAAGGGCCGTGGAACAAATGTGGTTATAGAAGTACCGGCATAACGTATGAATAAGATATACAAGGAATATTTTCGATTAGCGCTGCCAATGATCGTATTGACTTGCCTGCTTTTAGCCGGAACGCTGGGGTATATGATCATTGAAGGTTATTCGTTCCTGGATGCGGTGTATATGACGGTGATTACGGTGGCTACTGTTGGATACGAAGAAGTGAAACCCCTTTCGAGTGAAGGAAAAGTGTTCACAGTATTTTTAATCATCACAAGTTTTGGTACATTTGCTTATGCGGTTTCGACCATTACCCGTTTTGTGGTGGATGGCGAGTTTAACCGCCTCTTTATAAACCGGAAATTGAACGCAGCAATAGAAAAATTAGATGGCCATGTTATCATTTGCGGTTACGGACGTAACGGACGGCAAGCTGCGCAGGTTTTAAAAAAACATAAGCGCCGTTTTGTTGTAATTGAAAAAAGCGATGAAATTACTACAAGCATTACTCATAAATTCAGCGACCTTGTTATTAACGGCGATTCTACCAAGGACGAAACATTGGTAAGAGCAGGAATTCATAGAGCCAAAGCGCTTATTACAACTTTACCGGCCGATGCAGATAATTTGTTTATCGTATTAACGGCTCGTCATCTTAATCCAAACATTACCATTATTTCCCGCGCCAGCGAAGACAACTCGGATACTAAATTAAAAATTGCAGGCGCTAATAATGTGATAATGCCCGATAGAGTAGGAGGGGCACACATGGCCAGTTTGGTTATGAAACCGGATGTGATGGAATTCATTGATTTTATTACAGCCGAAGGCGGCGACAATATCAACCTCGAGGAAATTACTTTTGAAAGTATCCCAGAAGCATTAAAAAATAAATCCTTGTCCGAATTAGAGATCCGTAATAAGTCGGGGGCTAATATTGTTGGTTTCAAAACGGCCGAAGGAGAATACCTCGTTAATCCCAGTGCCGAAACTAAAATGATACCGCGGGCTAAGATATTTGTATTAGGAACACCTGATCAGATAAAAAAACTGAAAGAAATTTTGGCCTAAATATCTAAAATGGTATTTTACAACATTAAATCTTAAAGCATATGAAAGCAAGATCTACTTTTTTAGGTATTATCTTAACCTTTGGCGTAATTGCGCAAACACCGAAGTTGTATTTAAACATCACATCGCACAACGAAATGACTGCCCTTGAACCGTATGATACTAATCCTACTTTCTTTACACAAACATCCGACACGGTAAAAAA
>JBGASH010000009.1:0-36284 GCA_044229775.1 Bacteroidia bacterium | reverse complement strand
TTTGCCGATGAGTTGGCAGTGGTATTAAAGCCAAGCGAAGTTACAGTGGCAGTTCCTCCCGAAGTTGGAATACCACTTAATTCAGTTGAAGTGATGTGGCTTGCCGAACGAACATATTTGTGACTGAACTGGCCGGTTGGAACCAATGTGTTTGTAGGACTGTTATTTACCGGAGCGCCGGTATAAACTGTAGCAACTGTGTTAGCTGTTACGCCACTACTTGGTATACCATTATTAGCGGCAAATACGCCGGCAACAGAAACTGGCGCGCTTGTTAATGTAAAATCATACGCTACATAAAGATTTTGCGTATTGGTATAAGTAAAAGGGGTAGTGAGTGTAAAATCGGCAGAACTGGCCAATGCACTGAATGTAATTGGCCCACTATATACGAGCGTCATTCCCGAAAGTATGCTTGACCAATTGTTTCCAAGTGAATAAGAAGCATTGGTTGAATTTTGAAGATAAACATTAATGTTTCCGGAATAGGTTGACGACGCGCTGGTAGTAATAGAAAATCCCATAGCCGTTAAAGTAGCAGTACCTGCAGTACTGGTTGGAATAACGGTCAGTTCATTCTGCATAATTAAGTGCGCTGATCTTACGTAACCATTCGCCGCTAAACCATTTGGAACGCGTGTAAAAGCAGATGTTGTATTTGGCGGAGCGCCAAGATATAAAACAGCCTGACTAAAAATTTCTAAAGAAGTGAAAAGTGAAATTAAAATTAAAAAGGTAAATTTTTTCATGATTTTTTATTTATTTAAGATTTTTTAAAAACGTATCAAAGATAATAAAAAAAAGGGCCTATTTTACAAAAACTTTCTTGTTAAAAAGGGCATTTAAACCCTTTCAGATGCGTTTTGGGGTTTATATTTTTTTAGTATATTTAATCGGATAAAGAGGTTTGTTCTAAAAAAATTAAAAATACAAATTTCAAACTCATGAAAAAGAACACCCTTATATTGATCTGCTTTTTGGGTCTAATAAATGCCAACGCGCAAACCAATTTTATTTGCAGTGCAGAGCAGATCCTGTTGGGAAATTATAATCCCTTAACGTATTCGGCCACCACTACAATTAATCATCCCGATAGCATCAGTAAAGGTATTAACGCAAGGGTGTCGCCCGATTCCTTGCACGCTTATCTTGACAAGCTACGAAGTTTTCAAAATCGCAACTCGGGTTCGGATACTATTTCTACTATAAGAGGAATTGGTGCGTCTCGTAAATGGATCTATAAAAAATTTCAGCAATTTGGTTTACAAAATCAAAACCGTTTGATCCCTTCTTACTTTCAATTTGATTATGGGGTTTGCGGAATTAATCGCCACAAAAATGTATTAGCTGTATTACCGGGTGCCGATACAACGGATAAATCTATCATAATTATTGAAGGACATTACGACAGCCGTTGTAAAGTGGTTTGCGATACCGCCTGTCTTGCCGAAGGAATGGAAGATAACGGAAGTGGAACGGCCTTAGTTATAGAATTAGCCAGAGTAATGAGTAAATATACTTACAATCACACCATTGTTTTTATGGCCACTATGGGTGAGGAACAGGGATTGTACGGAGCCGAAGCTTTTGCCGATTATGTTCAGCTAAAAGGTATTCAGGTGTTAGCAGTACTTAATAATGATGTTATTGGCGGTATTAAGTGCGGTTATACTTCGTCGGCTCCAAGCTGTCCGGGTTTTGGAAATATTGACAGTACAGATGTAAGATTATTTTCGTTCGGTGGTTTCAGTTCTTTTCACAAAGGATTATCACGCTATATAAAGCTGCAACACAAAGAGCTTCTTAAATCCATTATGACCGTTTCAATGAATATTTTGGTAATGACGCCCGAAGACCGCACCAACAGAGGAGGTGATCACATTCCGTTTCGTCAGCATGGATATACCGCTATGCGCTTTACAGCTGCCAACGAGAATGGCGATGCCAATTTGGTAAGTACATACGCCGATCGTCAGCACACGTCGCAGGATATTTTGGGAGTGGATACAAATAACGACGCTGTTATTGATAGTTTTTTTGTTGACTTCCGCTACCTCGCACGTAATTCTATCATTAATGGAAATGCCGCCGGTATGATAGGTATTGGTCCTAAGACCCCTGATTTTACCATGAGCACCATGGGCCCGGGTAATCTTACTTTTAGCATTACACAACAACAACAATATTTAAAGTATAGAGTTGGGTTAAGAACGCTCACTTACGATTGGGATTCGGTATATGTTTTTACCGGCACCACCTCTTTCTCAATCAACAATCTCCCACCAAACAATTACATAGCAAGTGTGGCGTCGTTCGATACAAAAAATGTGGAAAGTTTATTTTCGAAAGAATTAACGGTAACCGTTTTAGGAATAAATGAGTTGAGTAAGGCGTCGGCAGCTGTTGAGCTTTTACAGAACAAACCAAACCCATCCGACCTTGCTACGATGATCACTGTAAAAGTGAATAGAGAAATGACCTATAAAGACGCTTATATCTCTATAAAAGACCTGGTGGGTAAAGAAGTAAAACGCATGAAGATCAATTTAACTGAGGGTGTTAACGAAGTACAATATGATCATGGTTATAACATGAGCGGTACATTTATTTATACTTTGGTAATTGATGATAAACCGATTGAATCGAGCCATCCTTATCCTGTTTGGCCCCATCAATGATCACTAACCCTTTCACTACTTTTTTGAACGAATACGTTTCTTCGTTGATGTACCAGTCTTCATAGAATCTAAATCCCCATACTTCCTGCAGTTTGATTTTATAAGGGAAGCGCATGTAAAAAAATTGTCCCGGATTTTTTGGATCTTCAAAGCTCGAAGAATCCATTCCTGCTAAACGTTTTTTTGCGTCATCACCACCCAGCTTATTGGCAAAGTCTACCACCAGCGAATCGGTTCTTTCCGAATTAGTAATGGGATAGATATCGGCTTTCCCTTCATCAATATAGGCAAACAGATAATTTAAGAAGCGGGCGCCGTTTATGTAATCAAAGTTATTGTAACAATTGGGTGAGATGTCAAATTTCGAAAAATTATCTTCTCGCAAACTCGAAAATTCAATGTGTTGTTTTTTAATGCAAACATCGTAAACCACATTTTTCTTGTAAGGTTTCCAGTTAGCACTGGGCGTATTGTTTTTGATGAAGATAAAATCTCCCCAGTTATTGGGTTCGTCCTTTAAATTATACCTGAAGCGATTATTACCATAGTATAACACTTCTTTTGTAAAGGCACCCGTACTAAAATCAAACAACCAGTTCTCTAGAAAAGCAATAGAAAATCCGTGTTTGTCGATCGAATAAAATTTCCGGTTAATGATGGGTTTTTCGGGATGATAAGGGTCAAACAAGCTATCGGTACGCAAAGCTATCTTCTTATTCTTAAAAAATTCCATGATCCCATCGCTTACCGAGGTATCACTACGCGGACTAAACGAATATCTATAAGCAGGATTAACCTCAATTTTTTCGTGTGGCGCGCCGGTTCCTTTGCAATCCTGAATATCCTGATTGTAATTAAATTCATAAAAAATATTGTAAGCCGAGTAATTGATAGGCGCTTTGTTATTAACGATCTGTGACACAATAAAATTGATATAATTGGTTTTTTCGAGCGGTGTAAATCGACTAAAGGTATTGGTGTAAGGATCTTTTAAAAGCGGTTTGGTTAAAGTGTTAACCGTATCGGCCAAAAAGTGCATGTTATAGCTTATAGGCACAGATACCTTATTGCCCGATTGTGAAACACAAAACAAGGCAAGGGCAGTGAAATAACAAGTAAAAAGTACTCTTAATTTCATTAGAGCGTAAAAAATGCTTTATCAAAGATAGGTTATAGGCCATGCCCTGAGCGGGATATGATTTTTTTTATTAAGAAGCCATTGTGAAGAAGGTACATAAGAGGAAATAGGAGGTTAATCCATCAAAAAACAGGATTTAATCGGATTTTTTCACCCAAAAAGATCAAAATCCGCGAAAACTTGGTTTGGTTTTAAGCAACCGCTCTTTAATAATTTTGATTTTAAGCATGACTTTTATCACATTCCCGCCATACAAAGCTCATATAATTTAGAGCAGGGCCTAACTAGTTTTAGCAAAAAAACAGAGGGTCATTTAACGATCTTCAACAAAGTTTATGCCTGCCACTGCCACACTAAAAGAAGTGACTTGTTTTCATTGCGGCGAACCTGTTAAGGACCTCCGGATCGCTATTGAGGAAAAGAAATTTTGTTGCGATGGTTGTAAAACAGTTTATGAAATAATAAATAAAACCGACTGTGTAATTATTACGACATCACCTCCAGTCCCGGAATAAACCAAAGAGCAAAAATAAGAGACGGAAAGTTTGGTTTTTTGGAAAATGAGGATATTCAAAAAAAATTGATTCATTTTTCGGACGCTGCAACGAATCATGTTATCTTTTATTTGCCCCAAATGCATTGCAGTTCCTGTATTTGGATATTGGAACAACTAAATAAGGTGAATCCGGCCATATTAAAATCGCAGGTGGATTTTTTGAAAAAAGAGATCACTGTTATTTACGATTCGCGAAAAACAAATCTAAGGTCGGTAGCCGAAACCCTCACCCTGATTGGATACGAACCGCACATTAGCTTACAAAATGTTACCGGCAAAAAGGCAAATAAGCATAACCGCGTTGCTGTATTGAAGATCGGGGTAGCCGGTTTTTGTTTTGCCAATATAATGATGCTCAGTTTTCCGGAATATTTTTCGCTGGGAAATATCGAACTAAGATCTTTAAAATATTGGTTCAATTTTTTAAACCTTGGATTATCCATCCCTGTTTTTCTATACTGTTCCTCCGAATTTTTTATTTCGGCTTTCAAAGGAATAAAGCAGAGATTTCTAAACATTGATGCGCCTATCGCCCTTGCTATTTTGATAACATTTGGCCGAAGTGTTTATGAAATAGTAACAAATACCGGATCGGGATATCTCGATTCCATGTCGGGGATCGTTTTTTTTATGCTTGTGGGGCGTTATTTTCAAAATTATACTTACCAAACCATTTCTTTTGATCGCGATTTCACATCTTATTTCCCTTTAGGCGTTACCTTGATCAAAGAAAATGGTGAACAAAAACAAATTCCGGTTTCCGATCTAAAAGTTGGTGAACGAATAAAAATTCACAATGAGGAGATCGTTCCTGCCGACGCCATGCTTTTTATGGGTAAGGCAGAGATCGATTATAGTTTTGTTACCGGCGAATCATTACCGGTAGAAAAAGTGATAGGTGAAATAATTTATGCAGGTGGTAAACAAACCGGAGGCGCTATCGAACTGGAAGTGGTGAAAGAAGTTTCACAAAGTTATTTAACGCAGCTTTGGAACAACGATGTTTTTAAGGAAGATCGCGATGAAAAGAAAAGATCGTTCGTACATAAAATAAGCCGTTATTTTACGTTCGTATTGTTTTCGATAGCCATCACTGCCGGTTTCTATTGGCAAATTAACGATCCTCAAAAAGTTTGGCCCGCCATAACCGCCGTTTTAATTGTAGCTTGTCCGTGCGCATTATTACTGAGCGCCACTTTTACAGGCGGCAATATGCTAAGAATACTTAGCAAGCATAAATTCTTTGTGAAGAATGCGAATGTGATCGAAAAAATTGCCGAAACTGATACAATAGTTTTTGATAAAACCGGAACCATTACAAAACAAGGTGAAGCGAAATTGGTTTTTAGAGGAGCAGGTCTTTCCGATCTTCAACAAGCAATGATCCGCTCTGTTGCCAATCAATCCAATCACCCTTTAAGTAAGGCCATCGCCTCTTACCTGCCTTTTTCTAAAAATTTACCGGTAAAACAATTTAAGGAATTCAAAGGATATGGATTATCAGCAATGGTGAACGGCGAGCTGATAAAAATGGGTTCCGGTGAATTTGTGCTTGGGAAGAAAAACGAACTCTTAAGTGATGGAAGCAGAATTTATGTTACCATAAGCGATGAATTTTGCGGAAGTTTTGTGGTAGTTAATGCGTATAGAGAGGGGTTGGCAAACACCATCTCAGATCTTGGAAAACATTACGAACTTTTTGTGTTAACTGGCGATAATGATTCGGAAAAGCAAAAGCTTAAGTTATTATTTGGCAACGAAGCGCATTTATTTTTTCATCAAAAACCCGACGACAAAATGCGTTTTGTGAACGAGTTGCAAAAAAGGGGCAAAAAAGTATTGATGATAGGCGACGGAATAAACGATGCCGGCGCATTAAAACAAAGTGATGTTGGAATTGCGGTAAGCGATGACATGAATAATTTTTCACCGGCCTGCGATGCCATCTTAGCGGGACAAAAACTGCACCTTATTGATCGGTTAATTGCTTATTGTAAAAAAGAAAAGACCATTATTTACACCAGCTTTATACTTTCCATATTATACAATTGCATTGGTTTATTCTTCGCGGTTCAAGGCACCTTACAGCCGGTAATAGCAGCAATTTTAATGCCGGTAAGCTCAATAAGCATAGTTTTGCTTACTACCGGAATGAGCAGGATTTATCAAAGAAAAATTGGTAAAAATGATGTCAAACGAAACGCTTAATAAGGCGCATTCCGGCTTGCTTAGAAAAACAAACCGGGTAAATAAAAAACTGATAATTATCAGTTTTTGTGATGAGGGTTATCAAAGTCGTAATAAACCTAACATTTTACATTTGATGGCGTAATGAGTGTACTGATCATAATTATATCCGCCAGTTTATTAATAGCGCTCGGTTTTTTAATAGCGTTTGTATGGTCTGTTAAAAATGGTCAATACGATGATGATTATACTCCTTCAGTACGAATTCTATTTGATGAAGAAACCCAACAACCAAAAGTGATATCAACAACCGAAAAGATTAATTAATTATGGAACCCGAAAAATTTAAGTACGATAATAAAATTGTGAAAATGTTCGCCTATGCTACTATTCTATGGAGTTTAGTAGGCATGTTGGCAGGACTTTTAGCCGCGCTGCAATTAGTGATTCCGGCGTTGAATTTTGAAACTGCTTACACGTCGTTTGGAAGAGTAAGGCCTATTCATACCAACGCCATCATTTTTGCATTTGTTGGTAACGGTATTTTTATGGGTGTTTATTATTCTTTGCAAAGATTGCTTAAGACACGAATGTTCAGCGATTTTTTAGGGAAACTGCATTTCTGGGGATGGCAATTAATTATTGTGCTAGCGGCTGTTTCTTTGCTGTTAGGAAAAACAACAGGTAAAGAATATGCCGAATTAGAATGGCCAATTGATATTTTAATTACACTGGTTTGGGTGGTATTTGGTTGGAATATGTTTGGTACCATTCTACGTCGTCGCGAACGACATTTATATGTTGCAATCTGGTTTTACATCGCCACTTTTATAACAGTTGCCATGTTACATATTGTAAACTCTATTGAGATCCCGGTGTCATTTATGAAATCTTATTCTTGGTACGCTGGTGTGCAGGATGCTTTGGTGCAATGGTGGTACGGTCATAACGCCGTGGCATTCTTTCTTACCACGCCATATTTAGGTTTAATGTATTATTTTGTTCCCAAAGCAGCTAACCGTCCGGTGTACTCCTACCGTTTATCCATTATACACTTTTGGGCATTAATATTTATTTATATCTGGGCGGGTCCTCACCACTTATTATACACCGCGGTTCCCGATTGGGCGCAATCATTAGGCGTGGTATTTTCAATTATGTTGATAGCGCCATCGTGGGGAGGAATGATCAACGGTTTATTAACCCTTCGCGGAGCATGGGATAAAGTGAGAGAAGATGTAGTACTTAAATTTTTAGTAGTGGCCATTACCGCTTATGGTATGGCAACCTTTGAAGGACCAATGCTCTCATTAAAAAATGTAAATGCTATTAGTCACTTTACCGATTGGACCATTGCTCACGTGCATGTTGGCGCTTTGGGTTGGAATGGATTTTTGACATTCGGTATTTTATATTGGTTAATACCAAAAATGTTCCGAACTAAACTGTATTCGGTAAAAATGGCAAACATGCACTTTTGGTTAGGTACCCTTGGAATAATAATTTACGCGGTACCTATGTATTGGGCCGGATTTATGCAAAGTTCGATGTGGAAAGAATTCACGCCAGAGGGTCAGTTAAAATGGCAGTTCCTTGACACCGTTACAAAAATGATCCCGTTTTACGCTGCGAGGGCTTTGGGCGGAACGTTATATTTAGTTGGCGCGGTTATGATGACATACAACATTATTAAAACAGTTAAGATCGGAAACTTCCTTGCCGAAGAAGATGCTGAGGCATTACCTTTATCGGGCGAATATCATTCGCATGCAAAAGATCACTGGCATCGTTGGATTGAACGTAAACCGGTGCAGTTAATGATCGTAAGTTTAGTGGTAGTTGCTATTGGTGGTATAATAGAATTTGTACCAACGTTTTTAGTGAAATCCAACATTCCAACCATTGCCAGTGTAAAACCATATACCCCGCTCGAGTTACAAGGTCGTGATATATATGTACGCGAAGGATGTTATACTTGTCATTCACAAATGATCCGACCTTTCAGAAGTGAAACGGCCCGGTACGGCGAATATTCGAAAGCAGGAGAATTTGTTTATGACCATCCGTTTCAGTGGGGATCAAAACGCACTGGGCCCGATCTGGCGCGACAGGGTGGGAAGTATCCCGATAGCTGGCATTATAATCACATGATGGATCCAACTTCTATGTCGCCCAATTCCATCATGCCATCGTACCCATGGTTGTTAGATGATGATATAGATATCGCTTCTACCAAAGCAAAGATCGAGGCTATGAAAAAATTAGGCGTTCCTTATCCCGACGGATACGAAAATATTGCCGAAAAAGATCTGATGGATCAGGCTAATACCATTACCGCAAGCTTAAAGAAAGATGGTATTGAAACGCCTCCAAAAAAAGAAATTATCGCCATCATTGCCTACTTACAACGATTAGGAAAAGATATTAAGGCCACCAATAAAAAAGAATTAACTCAAAAATAAAGACCATGAAATTTATAAACTATTTGGAATCAATTACCGGAATTGGAATATATCCTTTGCTGTCGTTAATGATATTCTTCTTGTTTTTTGCGGCAGTTACCTGGAGCGTGCTTCGATCCAATAAGCATTATATAGAAAAAGTAAAAAATATTCCTCTTGAAACTGATTCACAAATTTAAACTTTACGTTTATGAACCAAAGTATAAAATCTAAAGGCCAGCAAGCATTTCTGTTATTCTTAATGCTGCAACCCATATTGTCGTTTGGACAAAATGCCGGTCAGGGCACGACCTCTTATTTTTCCAATTCGTTATTTCTTTCTTTACTTGTATTGATCATTGTGCTTTTAATAGTAATCGTTTCATTAAGTACTGCTCTTAAAAATCTATCACAAAGCGATTATCTTTTCAATAAATTAAAAGAGGAAAGTAAAAATGATAATGAGAAAAAAAGCAGCACCGGTAAAGTAATAGGTTTGATCTTATTGATGGTGTTTTTGGGCGAACAGTTATCGGCACAATCAGCAACGCAGGAAACTAACAAATGGTTAATAGGCGGATTAAATTATTTCACCATTTTCTTTATGGGTGGAATTATCCTGCTGGAGCTTATTTGTATAGTATGTTTAGTTTACATGATCAAGCGTTTTGCAAAAACGGGCGAAACCGAGGCGGTAAAACCAAAAATAAAAGTCAAAGAGATAACGCTTCTTGAAGCCCTTAGCGACGCAGTTGAAATTGAGAACGAACACGAGATCTTAATGGATCATGATTACGACGGCATTAAAGAACTGGATAATAATTTGCCACCTTGGTGGAAATATGGATTTTATCTTACCATTTTTGTAGCAGTAGTGTATATGATAAATTATCACGGCGCTAAAACAGGTAATTTACAAGCGGCCGAATACGATAACGAAATGGCTGAGGCCAAAGCGCAAATTGAAGAATATATGAAAACCGCCGCTAACAATGTGGATGAAACTACAGTAAAAATGCTCGACAACCAATCGGATCTTGCAGCCGGGAAAGATATTTTTGTTGGAACATGCTCGGCCTGTCATGGTAAATTGGGTGAGGGTGGTGTTGGGCCTAACATGACCGATGATTATTGGATCTATTCAGGAGGCATAGCCGATATTTTTAAAACTATTAAGTATGGTAAACCCGACAAAGGAATGAAATCGTGGAAGGAAGATCTGTCGCCAATGCAAATTGCGCAGGTTGCCAGTTATATTAAAACCTTGAGAGGTACAAATCCACCAAAAGGTAAGGCACCACAGGGCGATCTGTATACCGAAGGACCGGTTGCCCCCGCCGATTCTTTAAAGAGTGCTGTTGATACCCTGAACGTTAAAGATATGGTGATCGACTCTCTTAAAGTAAAAAAATGATCCGTTAAAATTAACGTGATCACAAGTAAAGACCATGGAAGCTGTTTCAGAAAAAAAGAATGATGTTGAGAGCAAAGAAAGTTTTAGAGACAGCATTGCAACTATAGATAAAGAAGGCAAAAGAGCCTGGATCTTTCCTAAAAAACCAAACGGCAAATTTTACAATTTACGCGCGTATTTAAGTTACGTTTACCTTTTCGGATTTTTTACGTTACCATTTCTTAAAATAAATGAAGAACCTTTGTTTTTGATGGATGTGGTGGAGCGTAAATTTATTTTGTTTGGCGTTATTTTTTGGCCACAGGATTTTTTCATTTTCGGATTAGGAATGCTCATATTTATTGTGTTCATCGCGCTGTTTACAGTAGTATTCGGACGGGTTTTTTGTGGGTGGGCCTGCCCGCAAACGATCTTCATGGAAATGCTTTTTCGAAGAATTGAATATTGGATAGATGGCGATGCCAATAAGCAAAGAGCCTTAAGAGAATCAGAATGGAATTCGGATAAGGTCGTAAAAAGAGTTACGAAGCTTACCTTGTTTTTTTTACTGTCATTTGTTATAGCCACCACTATGCTGAGTTATTTTATTGGTATGGATCAGGTGATACATTTTTTTAAGCAACCCTCACAACATAAAGGTGGATTTGCTTCACTAATCATTTTTACCACTGTTTTTTTTCTGATCTATTCGTGGTTCAGAGAACAGGTTTGTCTTATTGTTTGTCCTTATGGAAGAATGCAGGGTGTTCTTCTCGATAAGGATTCTATTGTTGTTGCGTACGATTATGTTCGCGGCGAACCGCGCCATAAAATAAAAAGAAATACCGATCATGGAAAAGGCGATTGTATTGATTGCGGTTTATGCGTAAAAGTTTGTCCAACCGGTATTGATATTAGAAATGGTACACAGCTCGAATGCATCAATTGCACCGCTTGCATCGATGAGTGTGATCACGTAATGGAAAGTGTTCATTTACCAAAGGGACTTATTCGTTACGATTCTGAACGCGGTATAAAACATAAACGTAAATTGAAATTAACCACCCGAATGAAAGCCTATTCGGTTGTTTTGTTATTGCTCATTGGAATTGAAACGTTTTTATTGGTTACACGTTCCGATTATGATGCTACCATCTTGCGTGCTAAAGGCATGTTGTATCAAGAACAGCCCAATAATAAGTTAAGTAATTTATATACTATTAAGCTGGTAAATAAAACCCGGAAAAATTTGCCGGTAAATGTTAAAGTAGAAAATTTCCCGGCCGAGATACAAATGGTAGGCAAAGATCTGGAGGTAAAAAAGGAAGGAATAACCGAAGGGACATTTTTCATCATTTTAGATAAAAAGTTGTTATCCAAACGAAAAACAGAATTAAAAATTGGTGTTTACAGTAATAATAAAAAGATCAAAACCGTTAAGACCAATTTTTTAGGAACAATTGCAACTAACAAATAAAATATAAAGCATCATGAACTGGGGAATAAGAATTACTATTTTGTATTTAAGCTTTGTGGCTTTAATATTAACACTGGTGTTTAATTGCATGAGCGAGAAAGTAGAACTGGAATCACCGGACTACTATGCCAAGGAATTGGCGTATCAGGAAAAGATAGACGCCATTAATAACGCTAATGCCTCTGAAGAAACAATAGATCATGTGGTGAACGGAAAACAGATCATACTCCGTATTTCTCCCGGAATGCAAAGTAGCGATCTTAAAGGACAGGTCTATTTTTACCGACCGTCCAATTCTTTACAGGACCTGAAATTCCCGATGCAGTTTAATGCAGCGGGCGAACAAACAATAAACGGCATTGAACTGATACACGGATTATATAAAATGCAATTAAGTTGGACCGTAAAGGGCAAAAAATATTTTAAGGAAGAAGTAATCAATATTAAATAATGTCACTAATTATTGCTGCCATATCACTCGGATTTTTAGGAAGCTTCCATTGCATTGGTATGTGTGGTCCTATTGCTCTCGCCTTACCGGTACATCAATTTGATCCGGTAAAAAAATATATAGCCATTCTCCTATATAATATTGGCCGCATTATAACATATGTAATGTTAGGACTTCTTTTTGGGTTGTTGGGTAAATCGTTTTCAATGGCAGGTTTTCAGCAATGGATATCAATTACAATTGGAATTGTGTTGCTGTTATCGGTATTGATGCCGGGCTTATGGTTTTTTAAAAATACCAAAATTCCGTTTTTAACGAAAGCGATCTCTAAATTGAAAAGCAAATTGCCTGAATTGCTTTCAAAAAAGGGTCTGCGTTACCTGTTCTTAATTGGTATTTTAAACGGATTACTCCCATGTGGTTTGGTTTATATTGGTATTGCAGGGGCAATCGCTTCGCAGGAAGTTAAAGAGGGGGCATTATTTATGTTTGGTTTCGGCCTTGGTACCTTACCGGCAATGTATGCGGTTGCGGTATTCGGGCAATTTATCAGTATCCAGTTTAGAACTTTTGTAAGAAGATCGGTGCCATTTGTAATTACTACGATGGCGTTACTATTAATATTAAGAGGTTTGAATTTGGGAATACCTTATTTAAGTCCAATAATAGATGCAAAAGAAGAATCGATGAGTTGTTGTTCGGGAATGGATTGTGAAAAACAATAAGAATGTTTTGGGAAAAATATACCGCTACACAGATCAAGAATAAGGTTTTTGAATCGCTGAGTAAGAACACCAATTACCGTACCGAAAACATATTGGGCGTGCCCGGTACTTTTTTAGATGATAGTATCTTTTATGAAGATGCGCCATTTTTAAAGGATGCGCCTTTTCTTTCGGTTCTTATCGCTAATCCAAATCACATTGGTGTGCATACTTTAGGTGATGAACACGAAGATTTTTTTAAGGGCACTCAGGAAATAGAAAAAGACCTTATAAAAATATGTGCCGAAGAAATTATGGGTGCTGAAGAGCAAACGTATGATGGTTATGTTGCCAGTGGGGGTACCGAAGCCAACATTGAAGCAATGTGGATCTACCGGAATTACTATGTAAAAGAATTAAATGCCGATCTAAGTGATATTGCCGTATTTTATTCGGCCGATACCCATTATTCTATACCAAAGGCGGCCGATCTTCTCAACCTGCAAGGCATTGAAGTGAATGTGCATCCTGAGTCACGGGAAATAGACATAAAGGATCTGGAGGAAAAAATAATGAACGCGTTAACAGCAGGCTATAAATATTTTATCGTTAATGTTAATATGGCTACCACCATGTTTGGTTCGGTGGATGATATTGACAAGATCACTGACCTGCTGAATTTATTAAAGTTGAATTATAAATTGCATGTTGATGCCGCCTATGGTGGATTTATTTTCCCCTTCACTTCACAGAACCATCAATTCTCTTTTCGAAATCCGAATATTACTTCTTTTTCTATTGATGGCCATAAATTACTTCAGGCTCCTTATGGAACCGGAATATTTTTGATCAGGAAAGAATATTTAAAGTACGTTTGTACCAATGAGGCCGGTTATGTTAAAGGAAAAGATTACACCTTATGTGGAAGTCGCTCCGGAGCCAACGCTATTGGTGTTTGGATGATATTGAGAACGCATGGCTCAAACGGATGGTCGGTAAAAATGAATGAACTCATCGATAAAACCACCCGCATCTGCGAAGGATTGAATGAAATGGGAGTGGCTTTTTTCAGAAATCCTGAGCTGAACATTATAGCCATAAAAGGAAACTATGTTTCATCACACCTGGCAAAAAAATACCATTTGGTGCCCGATAGTCACGATAAAAAACCGAAGTGGTACAAGATCGTGGTGATGCCGCATGTAAAACAAGGGATCATTGATAATTTTCTGACCGAATTAAAGCACAGTCTTCAATTAAATTCGTAAAATGGATCTTGTAAAAAAATATAACATACCGGTTCCGCGCTACACCAGTTACCCAACAGTTCCATATTGGGAAAATAATGTAACGGAAGCGATCTGGAAAGAAAGTGTGAAAGACTCGTTCATTAAGAATAATAAAGACGGTATCAGTTTGTATATTCATTTACCCTTTTGCGAAAGTCTTTGTACTTATTGTGCCTGTAATACCCGCATTACTGTCAATCATAAAGTAGAAACACCCTATGTTGATGCGCTGTTAAACGAATGGAAATTATACCTTCATGTTTTTGGATCAACGCCTATAATAAGAGAGATACATTTAGGCGGCGGTACACCAACTTTTTTTTCGGCGCAAAATTTGAAACGATTGATCACCGAAATTTTAATTACGTCGGGGATCCATCCTGAACACGAATTTAGTTTTGAAGGGCATCCTTCCAATACAACATTTGAACATCTTAAAGCATTATTTGATCTTGGATTCAGGAGAGTGAGTTTCGGTATTCAGGATTTTGATGAAAAAGTGCAGGATACCATTAACCGTTATCAAAGTTTTGATGAGGTAAAAAAAGTGATGCAGTATTCCAGGGAAATTGGTTACACTTCTATAAATGTGGATCTGGTGTATGGTTTGCCTTACCAAACAAGCACTACCATAAAAGATACCATACAAAAAATAATTTCATTGAGACCCGAACGTATCGCTTTTTATAGTTATGCCCATGTGCCCTGGTTAAAACCCGGCCAAAGAAAATATTCCGAAAAGGATCTGCCGGCCGATAGCGTGAAAAGAGCACTGTATGAAAGTGGGAAGGAATTATTTTCGGCGGCCGGTTACAAAGACGTGGGAATGGATCATTTCGCGTTACCGGACGATTCACTGTTTGACGCTTTCAAAAAAAATAAGCTTCATAGAAATTTTATGGGGTATACAACAAGTCCAACTAAATTGTTGATCGGATTAGGTGTATCGGCCATCAGTGATACCTGGAACGCTTTTGCCCAAAATATTAAAACAGTGGAAGAATATCAGGCTTGTATAACAGCCAACAAATTTCCGGTTACCAAAGGACATGTTTTAACTCCTGTTGATGTCACTATTCGACAACACATTCTTGACCTCATGTGTAAGCATTTTACTTTTGTAACAGATGATGCTATTTTTGAACGGATAGAGCCCAGATTACACGAACTAAAAAAAGATGATCTTGTATTGGTAAAAGGAAACGAGGTTCAGGTAACCGAAAAAGGAAAGCCGTTTTTAAGGAACATTTGCCTGGCTTTTGACGACAGGTATTGGGAAAAAGTGCCGGAAGGCGAACTTTTTAGTACCTCCGCCTGAAAAAGTGATAACAATCACTTTTTAAAATTGATATCCATCAGTGTAATTCCGGTATTCTTTACAGAGATTTGAACATAAAACAAGTCTTATGCAGCACTTATCTTTAGAAGAAAAATTTCAGTCTAAGATCGATACCGATGGTCACATTGAAGCGCGTGACGCAATGCCCGAAGATTACCGCCATCATTTGATCCGGCAAATTTCACAGCATGCTCATTCGGAAGTAATAGGTATGCAACCCGAAGGAAATTGGATAACAAGGGCGCCCAGCTTGCGTGCAAAACAAATTCTTTTAGCAAAGATCCAGGACGAAGGCGGACATGGTTTATACCTTTACAGCGCGGCCGAAACGTTAGGGATCTCACGTGATGAAATGATTGCGCAGTTACATTCGGGAAAAGCAAAGTATTCAAACATTTTTAATTATCCCGCGTTAACCTGGGCCGATATTGGCGCTATAGGTTGGTTAGTCGATGGAGCCGCAATTGTTAATCAGGTTTCATTACAACGTACATCCTATGGGCCTTATAGCAGAGCAATGGTGCGCATTTGCAAAGAAGAAAGTTTTCATCAGCGACAGGGTTATGAGATCATGGCAAAAATGATGGCTGGTACTAAGGATCAAAAAGAAATGGCGCAGGATGCCATGAACCGTTGGTGGTGGCCGGCATTAATGATGTTTGGTCCGCACGATAGCGATTCGCCGCATTCAGGAAAAGCGTTTCAATGGAAGATAAAACGTGAAAGTAATGATGAATTACGTCAAAAGTTCATTGATAAAACCATTCAGCAGGCCGAAACGATTGGCTTAACCATTCCGGATCCGGAATTAAAATGGAATGAGAAAAAAGGAATTTACGATCACGGAGAAATTAATTGGGAAGAGTTTTACCGGGTGATTGGGGGAGACGGACCATGTAACCATCAACGTATGACGCATCATAAAAAGGTACACGAAGATGGGGCCTGGGTGCGAGAAGCCGCTACAGCCTATAAATTAAAGAAAGCAAATAAACAACAAATATTAAGCGCTTAAAAATTACATTATGAAAATTCAGGATTCGCAATTAGAACTTTGGGAAGTATTTATACAAAGTAAATCGGGTTTACCTTATGTTCACGCAGGAAGCGTACATGCCTCGGATAGAAAAATGGCTCTTCAAAATGCCAGAGACGTTTACACCAGAAGAGGCGAGGGGACCAGTATCTGGATCGTTCCATCATCGGCCATCACCGCCTCCGATCCAAACGATAATGAAATGTTATTTGATCCGGCCAATGATAAAATTTACAGGCACCCAACTTTTTATGTAATGCCCGAAGGCGCGAAACAAATTTAATTATTACAGTTATGAATAAGAAAGAAGCATTATTGAATTATACCTTACGCTTAGGCGACAACGCCTTGGTATTAGGACACCGGTTATCGGAATGGTGCAGTAACGGTCCGCTTTTGGAAGAGGATCTGGCCTTAACCAATATGGCGCTCGATATGATCGGACGCGCGCAAGCTTTGCTTGATTATGCCGGCAAGATAGAAGGTGCTGGTAAAACAGCCGATGATTATGCTTACCGCAGAGCGGAAAGAAAGTTTTATAACAATCTGATTACTGAATTACCCAATAAGGATTTTGCGTTCACCATTGCCCGCCAATTGGTGTTTTCGGTTTTTGAATTATATTTTTATGAGTCGCTGGCCGAAAAGAAAGACGAACAGTTAGCAGCGATCGCTGAAAAAACGTTGAAGGAAATTAGATACCATGTTGAGCATGCTACCGAATGGACCATGCGATTGGGAGAAGGTACCGAAGAAAGTTATACGCGGATCCAAAAAGCCATCAACGACATTTGGATGTATACCGGCGAACTATTTGAAATGGCTCCCGAAGACGAACTTTTATTAAGCGAAAATGTTGCGGTTGATCTACTGGCAATTCGTATTAAGTGGAGAAAACATATTGCGCAGGTATTAGACGAGTCAAACGTTTTTGTTCCTGAAGATAAATTCATGCAAACAGGTAGTCGCGCCGGAATTCACACGGAGTATTTGGGCCACATCTTATCCGAAATGCAATATTTACAACGCGCGTACCCCGATGCAAAATGGTAAGCACCATATTAAATAAAGACCAAATTTATTCATTGCTTTCCGCAATTCCCGATCCCGAGATCCCTGTGATCAATATTTGTGAGATGGGAATTATTCGAGATGTAGTTCCGCAGGAAAATTCCTGTAAAGTGATCATCACGCCAACATATACCGGTTGTCCCGCAATGAAGTTGATCGAAGACCAGGTGAGGCAGGTATTGAATGATAATGGAATAGAAAAAGTGGAAGTGGAGATGGTATATAAACCGGCCTGGACCACCGATTGGATGACCAAGGAAACAAAGGAGAAATTGCGAAAGTATGGCATTTCTCCACCTGTAAGTTCGTCGTGTAATAAATTGGTGAGCGCTGTGGGTCACGCTATTCATTGCCCCATTTGCAATTCACAAAACACAAGTGTTATCAGCAAATTCGGTTCCACGGCGTGCAAAGCATTATACAGGTGTAATAATTGTGCTGAACCGTTCGAATATTTTAAATGTATTTAAAAACATGATCTTGGTCATTTCTTTTGGATAGGGTTTTTGTAAATTGTGCTGTAATATTTGTTGTAAATGCAGGCACAAGAAGAAAACGAATTATATCATTGGGCAAAACATCAGCACGATGCGCACGTGGAGTTTGATCGTATTGAGGAGCAGCTTAATGAAAAAACAAACGATGCTGTTCTGGTGTCTGCTGTTATCAAACGACTCAAAAAAGAATATTACGACGCTAGACACAAAAGCGGACTCATTAAATTGGGTACAGGCTTAGGGCTAATGTTAATTGGCTTTTGCGTAACCTGTTTCAATTTCCATACCAATCAATCATTCACAGTTGTAATGTATGGTTTTACAGCGGCCGGACTGGTGCTTTTACTTTGGGGTTTGTACGAACTCATAGGTTGATCCGCTCTCTGTTTTCAGGAAATTTTTCAATGGTGATGGATATCATTTTTAGTTAGGTGCTAATACCTGAATTTTGGTACATAAAATTTATATTATGCCAATCTATCAAAAACAAGGTAAGATCCCCAATAAGCGCCACGTGGTATTTCGTCAGAAAGATGGTAGTTTATACCACGAAGAATTATTTGGAACGGAAGGATTTTCAAGCACCTCTTCGCTGGTGTATCATTTAAATCCGCCAACACTCGTTAAAGAATTAGGAAAGCCACGCTCGGCAAGACCGGAAGCAGCCATAGAAGATAATTTAAAAGCCGTAAGTTTTATGGGTTACAATGTGGAGCCCGAAGAAGATTATCTTGATAGCCGAAAAGTATTTTTCTTTAATGATGATATGCAGATAGGAGTGGCTTGTCCATCGGCCTCTATGAAGGAATATTTTTTTAAGAACGCCGACTCGGATGAAATGCTATTCATACACAAAGGCAGTGGTCGTTGTAAAACCATGTATGGGGTGGTTGATTTTGAATACGGCGATTATGTTGTGATTCCAAGAGGCACCGTTTACCAATTGGAATTCGATTCGGCCGATAATAAAATATTATTTGTAGAATCGCATAGTCCCATTCGAACACCAAAGCGATACCGTAATGAGTTTGGACAATTGTTAGAACATTCGCCGTTTTGTGAGCGCGATTTTAAATTGCCCTATAATTTTGAGACACATAATGAACATGGCGATTTTAAGATCATGATCAAAAAGCGCGGCTTAATTTATCCCTACGTTTACGAAACACATCCTTTCGATCTGGTAGGTTGGGATGGATACTGTTATCCGTATGCGTTTTCAATTTTTAACTTTGAACCCATTACCGGTCGCATCCACATGCCACCACCCATTCATCAGCAATTTGAAGGACGCAATTTTGTGATCTGTTCATTTGTTCCAAGATTATACGATTATCATCCTGATGCTATTCCGGCGCCTTATCATCATAGTAATATCGATGCTGATGAAGTGTTGTATTATGTGGACGGCGATTTTATGAGTCGTAACAACATAAAGCAAGGTCAGTTTACCCTGCATCCTGCCGGAATACCACACGGTCCGCACCCCGGCGCTATTGAAAGGAGTATTGGAAAAAAGGAAACGAAAGAACTAGCGGTAATGATAGACCCTTTTAATCCTTTAAAAATTACTACTGAAGCGATGAATTACGAAGTAAAAGATTATTATAAATCGTGGATGACACAACCTGAATTAACCCATTAATAATAATTATTATGACAACAGCAGATCTAACAAAAGTAAAAAACTACAATTACAGTGGTGAAAAAGTGTTTGAGAAGGCACAGGATTTTTTGCCAATTAACGGCACCGATTATGTGGAGCTATATGTTGGCAATGCCAAGCAGGCCGCGCACTTTTATAAAACCGCTTTTGGTTTTCAGGAATTAGCGTATGCCGGTTTAGAAACGGGTTCGCGCGACAGGGTATCGTATGTGTTGGTGCAGGATAAAATACGATTGGTATTAACATCTCCTTTTGATCCGGAAAGTGAAATTTCACATCACATTCGTTTGCATGGCGATGGTGTAAAGGTGATCGCGCTTTGGGTAGACGATGCCCGCTCGGCTTATAATGAAACCATTAAACGCGGTGCAAAACCATTTATGGCACCAAAAGTGGAGAAAGATCAATATGGCGAGGTGGTTAAATCGGGCATTCATACCTATGGCGAAACTGTACATATTTTTATTGAACGTAAAAATTATAAAGGTGTGTTTTTACCGGGATATGAGAAATGGGAAACAGAATATAAACCAACACCTACAGGATTAAAGTATATTGATCACATGGTAGGAAACGTAGAATTGGGAGCAATGAATAAGTGGGCCAGTTTTTACGCCGATGTGATGGGCTTTGCTAATTTGGTGACCTTTGATGATAAAGATATTTCAACCGAATACACCGCGTTAATGAGTAAAGTAATGACCAACGGGAACGGGAGAATAAAATTTCCTATTAACGAACCCGCTAAAGGAAAAAAGAAATCGCAGGTAGAAGAGTATATCGATTTTTATCACGGACCCGGTTGTCAGCATATTGCCGTTGCAACCGATAATATTGTTTTTACCATCTCCGAAATGCGGAAGCGTGGCGTGGAATTTTTATACGTTCCGGGTTCGTATTATGATACAGTGAAAGATAGGGTAGGCATCATTGAGGAAGATCTTAACGAATTAAAAAAATGGGGAATTATGGTTGACCGGGACGAAGATGGATATTTACTTCAAATTTTTACGAAGCCGGTGGAGGATCGCCCAACGTTATTTTTTGAGATCATCCAACGCAAAGGGGCCAAATCGTTTGGTAAAGGAAATTTCCAGGCATTATTTGAAAGTATAGAGGCTGAACAGGCGAGAAGGGGAACGTTGTAAAAATAAAGTGGATCAATGAGTCGGCTCGACCAAATAAATTATTTCAACATTATTTTAATGCTTGTAAGTTGTGTGGCCGCCATCATTGTCCCTTTCGAAATGTTCTTGTTTGCTTATGCCGTTTTAGGGCCCTTGCATTATCTTACCGAGATAAGCTGGCTGCACGATAAACAATATTACACCAAAGGCAAATACGATTTTGTAGTGCTTGTGGCAGTGGGAGTTTTGATATTGTTCGCTTTCTTAAATCAAAACCACGATCTAAAACTTGGCATTACACCTCAAACCATCAATCATGCTATTTATTTTGCTATAGCCAGTTCGGTCGTTTTTGTTTTTGTAAAGAAATTTTATGTAAAGCTTATAAGTATTATTTTAATTTTTCTCACGTTCACTCTGGCCGATAATTTTTATCTGATCCTCTCTGTTTTTATACCTACCCTAATTCATGTGTTTGTATTTACCGCTTTGTTCGTTTTGTATGGCGCGTTAAAAACAGGAAGTAAAAGTGGTTATCTTTCTTTTGTGGTAATGGTATTTTGTCCCATCCTGCTTTTTTTGGTATTACCGGATGTTAGTGGAAGTAAGATCAGCAACTACGGACTAAATGCTTATAAAAGTTTTGAGGCTTTGAATTATTATTCCTTAAAGGAGTTATTTAATGTTCAGTTCGCTGACAATAATTTTGTGCAAAACATATATTATTCTAAAACCGGTATTTTATTGATGCGATTCATCGCTTTTGCTTATACCTACCATTACCTTAACTGGTTCTCAAAAACAAAAGTAATACGTTGGCACGAAATACCGCGAAGCCGTTTAGCAGGTATTGTTGTTTTATGGGCTGCGTCGGTTGGGTGTTACCTGTATAGTTATAAATTGGGATTTGAATGTTTATTTTTTCTGAGTTTTCTGCACGTGTTATTGGAATTGCCATTGAATGTAGTGTCGATCAAAGGGATCATTCACGAAGCCGGAATTTTGATCAAGGGAAAAGAAGTAAGTAAACCTATTTAAAAATAACAGTTATGTATATAAAACAACTTTACACAAAATGTTTGGCGCAAGCCGCCTATTACATTGAATCGGCCGGCGAGGCCGTAATTATTGATCCA
Source organism: Bacteroidia bacterium (assembly GCA_044229775.1). Taxonomy (GTDB): domain Bacteria; phylum Bacteroidota; class Bacteroidia; order B-17B0; family Aurantibacillaceae; genus JAHEYG01. Next base: position 14,098 of record JBGASH010000009.1, on the reverse strand, counting down.
CTAAGAGAGCCAACGCCCTATATTAGTTTGGCGAAAGAGCGCAACGCCAAAATAAAATATGTTTTTGAAACGCATTTTCATGCCGACTTTGTTTCGGGCCACGTGGAATTGGCGCGACAAACCGGCGCCAAAATTGTGTACGGACCAAATGCCCGGCCCGAATATGACGCCGTAATAGCTAAGGATGGAGAAAAGTTTAAAGTGGGCAACATTTATCTTCAGGTTTTGCATACACCGGGCCATACATTGGAGTCGAGTTGCTTTTTATTGTTTAATGAAGAAGGGAAGCAGCATTGCATCTTTACAGGAGATACCTTGTTCATTGGCGATGTTGGCCGGCCCGATCTGTTAAGCGGCAATCTATCAAAAGAGCAATTGGCCGGTATGTTGTTTGATTCTATCCAACAAAAAATAAAAACCTTGCCTGATGGAATTATGGTTTTACCCGGACACGGCGCCGGTTCGGCTTGTGGAAAGAATATTGGAAAGGAGCTGGTATCGAGTATAGGTGAACAGAAACAAAAAAATTACGCGTTAAACGTTACGGCCAAAAATGAGTTCATTGAAAAAGTAACGGAGGGATTAACTACCCCACCGGCATATTTTTTTAAAGACGCGAAGATCAATATTACAGGATACGACAGCTATGAAATTTTAATGCAAAACGCTGTTAAAGCTTTGACTATTGATGAATTTTTTAAATTGAACAAAGCGGGCGCTTTAATTTTAGATACAAGGGAACCTTCAGAATTTGAAAAAGGATTTATTCCCGGTGCAATAAATGTTGGATTAAATGGTGATTTTGCGGTGTGGGTTGGAACATTGATAAAATTTGGAACGCCCTTGCTCATTGTAGCCGAAGAGGGTAAAGAAAAAGAAAGTATTGTTCGACTTGCCAGAATTGGTTATGACAATGTAAAAGGTTTTTTACGTGGAGGTATCAGCGAATGGCGAAATGCCGCTTTGGGATTAGATACAGTAAAAACCTTTAATGTAAAAGAGCTTACAAGATCAGAAGAATATGTGATCATTGATGTGAGGAAAGAAGGGGAGGTAAGTAATTGTAAAGTTAAAAACTCTATTCTTATAACATTAAGCGAATTAGAAAAAGCATCGGATAAGTTAGATAAAACCAAAAAATACATGATCTACTGTGCCGGTGGTTACCGCTCCATGATCGCTATTTCAATTTTAAAAAGAAAAGGATTCAATGATGTTTATAACACTTCGGGTGGAATCTCAAAATTGAAAGAAGTAGCGCCGGAAGCTATTTCCTGAAAATAAAAATCCCGCCAAAAGCGGGATCTTTTTTAAATCAAGTGGAGCAGGGGTTACAGATGTCGAACCTAAAAGAGGACTTAAAGTTGATTTTTTCCTTGAAATGAACAAATAAACTCAAAAAGAGCCTATAAATCCGTGTCCTGTCCTTTTAATTTTCTTTCCGTTTTTAAAACCTCTAAAATAAAAAGTGTTTCCGGAGTAAAAATACCAGTCACCTTCTTTTTCACCCTTTTTATTGTAGGCTCCTTGAGATTCCATAATCTGATTTTCATCAAAATAGATCCAATGTCCTCCTTCCTTTTCAGTTTTATTTTGGCTAAGCGTTTTTAAAGTCCCATCATTTCTATAAGAGGCATAATGATACTTGACTTCATCAATAATAGTGTCTTTACTGGCTTTTTGCCCAAAACAGAAGTAGTTATAAATGATAAAAATAAGTATGCAAAGTGTGTTTTTCATTGTCATGAGCTTATTTTGATAAACTGTCTTACCAAAACGGATTTTTATATTCCGGATCTTCCGGATTAATAATCACGGGTCTAAACCCCACAAAAGGGGAGGAAGAATTAGTTTTAAATTCGTTCTCAAGCTTTAGATAATCCTCTTTGCTTTTCCAACTTAATCCAGTAAGCCAAACGCGTGCGTTATTTTTCTGACAAACCATTTCCGAAACCCTACCAAGTTTTCCGAACACTTTCATTCTGTTGGTGTAAATGGTATCAGCCGGGTTGGGATCATAATATTTAAAACCCGTTCCTAAAAACTCTATAATTTCTTTTTCATTCCACCCATATCGGTTTGTTGTAAACTGTGTATATAAGGTATCAATGCGCTTAACTCTTTTCTTAACAAGTTCTGCCCTATTGGTAAACGAATGGTTTACCAATCCTTCGCTTTCATCATAAATTGAATTGTATCCTTTTTCAAAAGCAATTTTCGCATAACCCTCCCGGGCTGCATTTATCCATTCTTCATCATAAGGTAATCGTATCTTAGGAGGATTGATATTTATATTATTTTGTTTTATGAAAGCTGCTGTTTCTTCTTCAAGCCATTTACAAAACAAATTAGCGCCTTCTAATGTAATATTCACAACAGGAAAATCATTATACTTTTCGTCTACAAAATAAGAATTCGCCAAACTACTATAACTTTGTTTTGCCCAATTTCCGGAAAACACCTGTGAGGTAAAATAATCTGCATCCCTCTTTTGAATAATAAGATCGGCTAAAAATGTTTTGTATTCCAAATTACTGATTCCCATATTTCTTATCGTGAATCCATCCAAAATAATTTCTTTACCTGCATAATTTATTTTATTTGCAGGAATATGTGTGTACAAGCCTTTATCAGATTTAACAAGTTTGAGAAGTATCTGGTTTTTAACTTTAGCATAACGTACTTTGTCCTTTTCGGTTAAATAAGGCACAGCCCTTTCTGATTTTTGACTAACCTCAATAGGATTTTTAATGTTATTGGTAACATTTGAATCAATAACCATAATTGATGTTGCAATTTTTGGCCTGCCAAAGGTATCAACGACTTTTATTGATCCATCTGGATTTTTAATAATTCCATTGTCGTTTTCTATTGCGGAAGAAGAGTTTTGATTGTGATCATTGTTTGTTTGATTATTTTGTTGTGTTTGATTTGAATTATTAGAAACTGGAGTGTTTGTTTTAGGAAAAAAGTAGATCACCAAAAAAGTAATTAAGCCACAAACAGCGATAACAGAAAGATAAAATTTAAAACCACCGAGTCCGGATGATTTCCCATAAAGTTTTTTTAAAAGCTCTTCCTCTTTCTTAGAATCTATGTTTACAGGATATTCCTGTCCTATGACAAAAGCTGCATCCTTTTCGTTAACAGTTTTACTGTTTTCCTCAAGATACAGATCTTTTAGAAGTTCGTTTAACTCGTTTTCGTTTATTGGTTTTTTATTTTTCATTCTTAAGCTTTGCTAACACATTCGTTTACTTTTTCAGTTAACACTTCTTTGGCCCTTTGGTAATATACTTTAAGTTGATCGCCTGGCTTATCAACATATTTGGAAATTTCTTCGTAGGAAAAGTTTTGAGCTTTCATAAGCAGCAAGATCCTTTTCCAATCTTCAAATTGTTCCAATATTTTTTTGAGACAATTCATATACGGATTTTTAGATCCTTCGTCAGATTCTCTTTTTTCATCTTCGTAGCTTCCATGCTTTTCTTCAAGACCAACCGTTTCAAATTGTTTCGTTTTTTTCTCGTTATAGTGATTGCGCAAATTATTAATGAACACCTGATATATAAACCCATTGAATTTACTGTCGGTTTCAAAAGTGTATTTGTCAATCACGTCAATTATTTTGTAAAGAGTTTTATAAATTAAGTCCCATGCCTCGTCTTCACCTACATTCCATTTATGTACTGCAAAACCATACAGTTTTTTTCCATAACTATTGTATAACAGTGTTACTGCGTTCTTGTCTTTTTTCCTTATGTCTTTTAATTGCTCTGTCATTCTTGGTACGAGTTATAAATTTAAGCAATTTCATTTGTAATTACACTAAAATGACGGGCAAGCAATGGTTCGGTATTTTTTGCGTTTAGGCTTGTAATTATCATAACTTTCTTTAGGGGCCTTGATCTCATAGTTATAATTGATAGCGATAGTCTCACCAGCCTGTATGATATACTTCCAGGTTAACATCCCATCGGTTTTCGAGTAAACCGCCTTACCGATATTGTAAACATTTATCTTTTCTTTGTCGTCCTTTGTATAATAAGGAACCTGATCAATAACTTCAAGCGGCAACGCTTCTTTAAAAGTATTTTTTATGTTTATTTCTGTATGTGTATCTTCAATACTGTAATTGCCTACTAGAAAGCGCGAATGTAACACTGTTTTTTCGTTACGATTCGACTGAATACTTTTATCCTTACCCAGATATAAACTAAGGGTATCATCTTCGGCATATGTATCCAAAAATGTTTTTCCCATATAAGTTCCCATATTATAAATATTAGTGGTTCCAGGAATTAGATTATATTGATTCCAATTTGGAATTTTTGCCATCAAGAAACCAAATGGATCGAGTTTAGGAATTAATAAATAATTATAGTTCGCGACCATTGTATAAGCATTCACATCAATTAAGTAAGGCTTTGCATCAGAAGGAATTGAATACTGGTGTGCAATGGTATATTCAGTAATGGCGTTTACAACCTCAATTTGTTTAAATTTTACTTCCGGAATAGATTTTGTTTCCGTGGATTTATTATTTAAAGAAGGGAGCGCAAAACCATGTATTGGATCGGCAGTCGATAATTTTAATGTCACTTCAGGCCATTGGATACCACTGGCATTAAAAACATTTGCGCGGAATACAAATTCTAAGGGTTTAGTGGGGCCATCGTACTTAAAATCATAAACCGGCGCCCAACCGGCCTTAGTAGTTAGAAATTTAAATTTGAACATTACTTTCTCTTCCGATAAGCAACTGACAGTTACCTTGATCTCTGAAGTGGTTTGAACAGAAATTGTTTCAAGTTCTTTTAATTGCTTTTGATATCTTTTAATTCGATCTGTTAGATCCGTTTCTTTTTCCGTGAGAAGAAATAATGTTGTAACCAATTCGAGGTATCTTTTGTTGAAAAACACCGAAGCCTTTTCAATTTCAGCCACCGAAACACCATGAGAGGAAAGTCCACCAATGGCTTCCCCTTTAAATAATAAACCTTTTTCAGTTTCGGCAACATCACGTTTGCATTTTATGAGGCCCAATTCTTTATCCATTTTTACAATACTATCCTGTAGATTAACTACCTGTTCATTAATGTTCTTTTTTTCTTTGGCGTAATTTATTCGCTCGGCAACGGTTATTATATTCACATCAGTACGCGAAACAGAAACATTAACCGAGTTCTCAGCAATGAAAGGGGTCAGATCTGTAAATACAATTGTACTTTTCCCTTTGGGCAAGATCAATTCCCTTTCGTAATTAACTTCGGCTGCCGAAGTATAAACAGTTACTTCGCTGATCTTAGCTGTTGTTTCAATTTCCTTTTTTTGTCCCCATATCGTTAACGATACAGTTAATAAGACAATTGTAAGCGTTGTTTTCATAATTAAAAGAGATAAGTTAAATTAAATTGTGCGCTTGGTTTGTATGGAATTTTATCCTTATGGGATGGAATACCAATGTCGTATAGTATTTGGTACACTACAAAAGAGCGTTTATAAGTGCGATGATATAATGAAAGAACGGGATTGAATTGAACGTAATTACTATCAGTAATCCCTATCCTTCCTCCAAAACGCAAACTACTGAAACGCGTAATGGGATATTTTATGCACAAAATGGTGAGGTAATGATTTAGCGCCATGGTTTTTTGGTGAGGACTTTTTTTGGTGAACACTGAATAGGAAATTTCCCAACTTTCCCAATCTAATATTTTCGCTAGATCGCCTACATTCGCAAAATAGTATTGAGGAAATAAACCGGAAGTATCCGTTTTTTTCATTGGCAATTGCACATTTAGTATTCCTGCTGATACATAATAAGTTTCTCGTCCCGAGGAAAGTGAAATGGAAATATTGCCGTTTTGAATTTGCTTGTTGCTGATATTACTTTCACCGTTTTTATGAAACGAATAGTAATTAAATGAACCCGTAGGAGAATTTACATTGATGAGTTTATACATAAAACCGATACGGGTATAAACACAATCGAATAAAATAGTACGATATGCTGCGCCAGCTCCAATGTAACTATAAGAGGCACTGTCGTTAACATGGGTGTTATTTACTGTTAAACCAACACCGGTAAAATATTTTGAATTGTACAATGTTACGCGAGCTGCATCATAATAAAATTTATTCTTAGAATAGAAAGATCCCTGGTGAATGAAACTCGAAGTGAACCGATTTTTATTGGATGCTAAAAACGAAGGATTGATTTCGGAATTACTATGATGAATAGGTGTGTAATTATAGATCTGTCCGCTTAATTTTGAGAATGGCAAAATCAACATGAAAATTATGCTTATGTGATGATATCTTTTCACGTCTCTAATATTAAAACACCGGACAAATGATTGGTCGGTACTTAGGTTTTGGTTTTTTACATGTAAATTGTAGTTGCATCGAAACTTCATGAGACCCAGCGGTATTGCCCGCCAGTTTTGAAATGGTAACATCATAACTGTACCCAAACCTGAATTGCTTTTTTTGTATTCCAACTAAGACAATTACAGCATCGCTTGTCCTAAACCATAAACCTGCTACAAATGATTCTTTTGTATAATAAAGGCCGAGGTTCAATTGCGTAAATTTTTGTTGTTGCTGAAATAGAATATTTGGAGATATGGAACTTGAACCGTTTCTTTGATCAAGATCAATTGTAAAGCCACCATGTATTGTGAATTTTGCGGGAAGCCTCGAAACACCTAATAGGCCCTCGTCGGGTTGTGTAATGTGATTGGCTGCAAAACCAAAAAAATAATGTTTGGTAGCGCTGTATCCCAATATACCAGCTGAAAAATCAGCATTGTATTTACTTTGTGCTGGAACAATTTCATTGGTGTTCCAAACAAATCCTCGTCGGGGATCTATCATATCGCCAAAGTTTAATTTTGTTCTGTCCAAATTCTTTTGAAAGTACGTAGCTTGTAACGCTGCTTTAATTGCAAATTCGCGATTGATCGTTGCCTGATAAGAATAAATAAAGCTTGCTGTGGTTGTTTTAAGAGTTCCTTTAGCCTGATCATCCGTTGTAACTAAAATTCCGATACCTCCGGCCAAAGCATTAATATGTTGATCATACGAAGCGCTATAAGTAACGTAGGTGCCTGATAAATTCGGCCATTGGTTTCTATAGTTTAAGCAAACGCGGGGACAATAACCTGTTCCCGCAAAAGCCGGATTAAGATAAAGAGGATTTGCATAAAATTGTGTGAACAATGGATCTTGCGCGTTCAGGTCAACTATTAAAGCCAACATGAGAAATAAAATATGTCCAATTTTCCTTTTCATTCGAGATGCATAAATAGTTTATAAGCTCTTTAATTACTGTAACAGAAACGGGTAACAGTTTTGGGGCAATAGATGAGTAATTGAAGACTTTGTTGTATAAAACCAATGAGAATTATCAACTGTATTATATTGAAAATTATCTATTTAGGAGAAAAACAATAGTTTTTAGCTAAAAATAAAAGGTGTGTTTTATTGTTCTCTAATTTCGACAGGTGACAATATAAGGACACGTTACTGGTTCGTACAAACTTCTTTATTCATTAACGCACCAAATTTGCAGGCTCACTTTATTTCTTTTTTCTGCCCATTAAATTTTTCCATCACTACAAGATAAAAATAAACACCATTTGTGACAATTTTAACTGCAAAAACTTGATATTTTTCATTTCGTTTTATTGCTTAAAATTCTTATCTTTCCTTATGAATATTATATTCTGAAAAATTGAGTTTTAAATGTATTTATAACTATTTTCAATTGCTTAAAACAAAAAATAATTTATTTTTTTTGATTGTTATTTTTTTGGGTCAAGTATCTTTTTGTTATTCACAAAACGTTATTACTTACGCTGGAAATGGAATATTTGCATACACTGGAGATGGAGTTCAAGCTACTACAACTAGTTTGGCTGCCCCTTACGGAATTGCTGTCGATGCGGCGGGTAATTTATACATAGCTGATTTTGATAATAATAGAATTCGTAAAGTAAATACCTCTGGTGTTATTACAACTATAGCTGGAACCGGCGTATATGGGTTTAGTGGGGATGGGGGACCGGCGACATTGGCTCAAATTCGCGAGCCTTATGCTGTGGCTGTAGATAATTCGGGTAATGTTTATTTCACTGATAATAATCGAATACGGAAAATAAATACTTCCGGTATAATTTCTACAATTGCCGGTAATGGGAACATAGGGTTTAGCGGCGATGGCGGGCTTGCAACGGCCGCCACTTTTGATTATCCTATTGGCTTGGCAGTTGACGCTTCAGGGAATGTTTATGTAGCAGATTGGGCAAACAATAGGATTCGAAAAATTAATTCTTCAGGAATAATAAGCACTTTTGCGGGAAATGGTAGTCCGAATTTTAGTGGTGATGGTGGATTAGCTTCTTCCGCAAGCTTACATTATCCTCTTGGGGTATGCACTGATTTTTCAGGGAATGTTTATATAGCGGATTCAGAAAATGACCGCATACGTAAAGTTAATTCATCGGGTATAATTACAACAGTAGTAGGTAGTGGAACAATATTGACCAATGGAGCATCCGCTACGTCTGTGGGAATTGATTATCCTGTTGCTGTAACAGCCGACGCAATAGGTAACATTTATTTAATAGTTGAGAATTTCGATAGAATTTGTAAAGTAAATACTTCAGGAATAATAAATATTATTGCTAACAAATGGCCTAATGGATATAGTGGAGACGGAGGGCCCGCGATCAATGCTGTTTTTAATTATCCAAAGGGCTTGGCAATTGATGCCACCGGAAGTCTTTTTGTTTGTGATCAAGATAATCATAGAGTAAGGGTCATTTGCGCTTTACCTTCGTTACCTGGTCCAATAAATGGAAACAGTACAATTTGCCCCGGTTCATCCGTCTATATTTACTCCGTAACACCAACTAACGGAGCGTCGACCTACTCTTGGTCATTACCCGGAGGTTGGAATGGTACAAGTACAACCAATAGTATTTCTGTAAACACAAACGGAACCGCAGGTACAATCACTCTAACAGCAATTAACGCTTGTGGCTCCTCGTCCGGCCAAACCACACTTGCTGTAACTGTTGGTACTTTACCAAGCGTTTCAATATCTCCAAGCAATACGGTGTCATGCAGTGGTGATGTTTTAAATTTAACAGCAAATGGAGCGAATACATATTCTTGGAGTACAGGTTCAATTGGAAATAATATTTCGGTAACGCCGGTCACTAGCACCACGTATACAGTCATCGGAACGGATGTAAATGGTTGCACAAATACGGCTATACAAAGTATAAGTGTTAACCCTTTGCCTGTTTTAAATATTTCTGCTTCATCAAATTCTTTATGCAGTGGCCAAGCGGACACCTTAATTTCTTCAGGGGCTATTACGTATACTTGGTTACCAAGTGGGTCAAATACTTCATCCATTATTGTTTCTCCAAATTCCAATCAAACTTATACAGTATTTGGTACAGATGCTTTGGGCTGTTCAAATTTTTCTCAAGCAATTATTTCTGTCTCTCCAACACCAACCTTAATTGTTACTCCCTTTTTTTATTTGTGCAGTGGTTCGGCCACACTTAACGCAAACGGTGCCTCAAGTTATACTTGGATGCCGGGAAGTTTAACTGGAAATATAATTTCACCGAGCCCAACAATAACGACAAATTACACAGTGGTAGGAGCAATTGGCGTATGTACAAATTCAGCGATCTCAACAGTAAGTATTGGTATTGCTCCGCCATTATTTTTAAGTTCTAATGTGCAAAGTGGGTGCAAGGGTACCTGCGTTACATTTTCTAACTCCTCAAATTATTTTAACCCCTTTACATATTTATGGGGAGATAGCTCTACTGCAACCCCAATGGTTTCTTCACATTGCTATTCTGTTTCTGGAAATTATTCTGTTGTTGCACTTGCTACATATAGCAGCGGATGTTCGGTCATGAGTTCGGGTGTTTCAACTATTACAATCTTTCCATCGCCCGTACCAGGAATTGGTATTGTTGGAGGAAACACCCAAATTCTGAATTATCAAATTTTATTTAACAATACTTCTATGGGAGCGGAAAGTTTTGTTTGGAATTTTGCAGATGGGTCTTCAAACTTTAATACTTTATCATTGAACGGTGTAAGTCATACTTATACTGTATTGGGCAATTATTGCATTAAATTAATTGCAACAGATACAGTTCATGGATGCAGGGATTCTACCAATCAATGCTTGGACATAATTTGTATAAGCGAATTAAATACACCAAACGTGTTTACCCCCAATGGAGATGGAATTAACGATGTGTTTAAATTTAAAACCAATTGTGTTTCTTCTTTAAATTGTACAATTTACAATAAGTGGGGCCTTGAAATTTACCAATGGACCGGCATTAATGGAGGGTGGGATGGTAGAACTACTTCAGGACAAGCAGTTGATTCGGGAGTTTACTTTTATGTTTTGGAATACATTAATGAAAGTGGCAATCTTGTAAAAAATAAAGGGTTTGTAAGTCTGTTTAATTAAATTCTTCTTTAAATTTAAACCAATAAAGTAATTAACCCCAATTAAGATGTAAAATTCTTTGGAGATTGAACTTTATGCTGAAATCTTTTCCAGTTTTGTTGGGTAAGGAAGGGTTTCTCAACCAATTGAGGAATAAATCTATCTATTTCCATGTCTTTTTAAGTATTTAACGAATGGCTTTAATGTTTTTTTTAATTCAGGATATTTACTATCCTTGTTTGGAACGAAATAACATTTTGTATACCATGTTTGTAACAATCCTTGCCTTTCACAGTTTGCTTGGTTTTTTGTTTCACTTATGTCAAATTTATAGTATGCAATTTGTTTTTTCTTTATATCAATAACAAAAAAACTTGTGTAAGTGAACAAATCTGATGCTGATGGGAAATGTAAACCCGCGTTGGCCACCACTAAATCACAAACAATATGCACGTCACCATTAAACTTATTAAACAGTGAATATAAACTATCACTTATATTATAACTTATAGCTTTAGAGGTTTTAAAATATAGTTTTATTCGGTCTATTTCTCTCTTTAAGAAAAGTGAATCTTTTAGAGTTATACTTACTTTTTTAACCTCTTTAACATAAGGACGAAGTATGCCAACAATTGAATTTATTACTCTTTTTGAATATAAATTCTCCAATATTGGAACTGCGCCATATGTATAAGTACCGATAGAGAGTTTTTTTAAATATAGTGAATCTTCAATTTTAAATTTTGTTCTATCGTAACTCCAATCGGGATAATAAAACCATTCTACAAAACAAGGATAAATATTTAGTGTGTCGGTTTTTAAATCAAACCCGCTTTTAAAAATATCAATTTTTTGCGTGGCGACTTTATTCGAATAATAAATGAAGTCATGAAAATAGGATGTCTGACTTTGAACATTGATTCTAATCAATGAAAAAGAGATAATACTGAGGTTTAATATTGCGTGTCGAACTATAAAAAAAATATTCTTCAATCTTGTTAAAGATAATATAAAAATCAATCCATATTAATTGTTTTACTTTCTTTTTCGTTTCTCTCTTTGAGTAATTTCGAATTATTTTTCGAATCGAAAAGTTAAAATTTACAAGACCTTTAGAATCTTTTATACATTAATGACATTTAAGAAAAATAAGAAATTACACAGAATGGATTTTTTAATTTTAAAAAGAATCATTTTGGTTTTTTCAATTGTCACACTTCCTAATAGGTCACCATCTACTACTTTTTTGAATTTTTCAAAGCCTAAAAACCCCCTTCCGCCTCGATGAAGGAGTCCGTTTTCATAAGAATAAAAATAACTTCTTCCCAAAAATTTTACTAAAGTAGCAACTGTCATTGAAGGCCTAATTATTTTTATTCCCGATGGGACGTTAGAAGGTGACGAAGTATAATAAAACATGTTATTATTAACGTCTATTCCCCCTCCTAAATTATCAAAATACACCTGCAACGGCCTATTAGCATTTTCAATCCTTGAAACAAAATGTGTTCTTTGATCCTTAAACGGTTTGTAATTTATTGTTTCGGCCTGATTTTGTCCGGTCGCCGAAAAGAAATCTTCATTCCCATCGCCGTTAAAATCGCCTCCAGCTGCTAAAATAAATTTCTCGTTTTGAATAAACTGAGATGCAGTGTAAAACTTATTGCCTCCGATTGAATACAGCACACTATATTTAGTTAAACCTGTTGTGTTGTAATAAATTGATTTAAGAATAATATCTGTTTTATTATCATGATTAATGTCTCTTAGAAAAACTGCTTTTTTATCCTGGACTGCAAATGAAATGCCATTGTTTCCGAATATTTCCAAATCTACCGCAGGCATAATCGAAATACCATTTGAATAACACACATGCAAAAAGCTAAAGATATCATCGTCATAATAAAATATATCACTTTTCCCATCTCCATTTAAATCTCCTACATCAAACCTTTTTAAGCAATAATCTTCAATAAATATGGTAGAAAAATTAAGAGAAGATTTAACCTGCAGAGAATTATTACCTGGTGAAAAAGTTAGAACTTTTACACTGTAAGAATTTCCGTTTTTCGTGAAGAGATATATATCTAATTTTCCATCACCATCTATATCTCCTGTCTTTACCATAGTTAATTTTCCAGAGGGATAAGTATAAACGGTTTGGTTAGTATAAAGCCTTACCATTTCCTGATCGCAAACTAACATATCGAATAACCCGTCTCCAGAAAAATCATTTTTATCAATAAAAAACGGGAATGGGTTACCGGGAAAATCAGTAAACGAATTATAAATGGCAAAGTCAAGGTTATTAGCCTGAACTCCCTCATAGTCTTTAGTTACAGCTAAATTGCCATTGGGATCACTTTTTAGTTTATGAATGTAATATTTCTTTTGGTTTACAGTTGCTACTGAACCATTTTGAGCATAAGTGATGGAAAAAACTTCTTCTTTATTATCATCATCTTCGTCAAATGAAAACATACCCATGCAGGCAGTGACAGTTTCAACAGGATTGATATCTGGTAAATTCATTTGGGAAGTTGACTGCCAGGGCAAAAAGGATGGGGAATTTTGTGAAGAGTTGACAACTATTTTACCTCTCAAATCATTAATCATGGGATAAAATCCATTATTGTTACCAAGCACTAATCCTATTAAATCGCTAAAACCATCGCCGTCAACATCTCCTGCCTTTAAACCACCAATCGTAGTTCCAGAAATATTATTCAAAGAAGAATAGGTTGACGCATTTGCAGGTGTAAAACTTTCTGGTTCGCCCCACTTTATGATTGTTGGATTTAGATCATTTCCATTGGCATCCACTTCATGAATCATATAAAGGAGAGAATATAAATTAAATTGATATTAGAAATAATATATGAGTTTACAGAAGATGCCTCGGCAAAAACCTTTGTAAGGCCCTCCTTCACTAGGTTTCTAAATTTTATTAGATCTAATCCTAAAGCCATTGATTGCTTGTTATTTATTTCTTGGGATAGGTTTTCGAGAAATACCTTAGATGCTTACCAAATGATTAACAGGTTGAAAAAGTCTGGAATTGCAACTCAAGCTATAACTCAGCCTATCGATTTTAGTATTCCTGAGAACAAATTCATGCTATCGATTTATCTTACTTTTCCTGAAGTTGATAACGACCGGCGTTCAATCAAAATAGCTGATGGGATCCGAACCGCAAGAAAAGCGGGAAGGTGGGTTTCAAATCTTCCTTTTGGCTATAAATTTGCGCGGGATGAAAATAACAAACCGGTAGTAGTACCTGATGGCGAAAAATCTAAAATTGTGAATTGGGTCTTTACACAAGTCGCTGCCGGTATACCACAAAATACGGTAAGAAAAGAATTAAAGAAGAAGTATAATATTTATTGGTCGAGGAGTGGACTTTCAAGACATTTAAAAAATTCATTATACGCAGGTTTAATTTTGATTCCGGAAATGAAAGATGAGCCCGAGCAAATAATAGTGGGTATACATCAAGCCTTGGTAAGCAAAGAATTATTTTATGCTGCACAGGATAAATTAAACCTCCGTAGCCATAATAGAAGATTCTCAAAATATAATAAATTGAAAACCGAATTGCCA
>JBGASH010000219.1:0-4889 GCA_044229775.1 Bacteroidia bacterium | reverse complement strand
AGTTCAGCCGAGATCTGCTCTGTGGTATAATTTTTTGTTCCTTCATTCAATAACTCACAGGTTAATTCGGCAACGCCTAATTTTTTTAGCATGTCAGTAGGTAATACCAAACTACCGCCCTCCATGGTGATATTGATGTTAATGATCGGACTCTCGGTATATTTTGTTCCAAGCACCGGCATTCCATTCTTTAATTTAGTTTGAAAGAACTCAGGCGTTTTTACCGTTTTTGGTGCGCCAGGAACCGGTCTTACAGATCGGTCAAATTTATCCGGATTTTGAGAATAGGTTAATCCCGCGTATTCAGGACTTGGAGGGAAACTTTGTCCTGCATAAGGATTCACGCTACGGATAGTGTCCTTTTGGTTCATTGTTGGATAGGTATTCAATATAGCGGCGCCGGCGCCTTTAATGTATTTATTAAATACTCTAACAATATCTTCTTTTGTTACTTTGCTGTAACGATCGATCTCATCCGATATCGTATACGATTTTCCTAATAATCTTTCCCACTCAGAAATAGTGATGGCTTTATTTAAACTTTGGTCAAGAGTGCTATAAAAGCTTAATTCCAGATCACCTTTTACGCGCGCAAGAGCTTCATCGGTAATTCCGGTTTTTTCAAATTCATCAATGGTTTCTTTTACTTTATTATCGAGGTCGGTAAACAATTTCTCTAAATTAAAATCCTCCGGCGGGTAAGCATAGATTTGTATGGTGAATTCACCCGAAAGTTCTTCGGAGTTGTGATAAGAAAAAGCAGAAGCCGCGATCTCCGTCTTAACGAATTTTTTATAGAATAATGAGTTGTTACCGCTTCCCATCATGGCCGCCATTAAACTGATGGCTGGTTCATCGCGGTGGTATTGCGGAACGGTTGGATACACTCTTAAATTAAGCGGTAAATACACTTTATCTTTATAAGCGCCATATTTGTCGGATGCCAGTGTAACAGGAGGTACTTTTAATTTTTTTACTTCCGGGCAAGGTTTTAATGTGCCAAAATATTTATCGATCATCGCAAGCGCTTCTTCCGGTTTAAAATCGCCGGTAACGGTTAAGATAGCGTTGTTAGGACCATACCATCTCAAAAAGAAATTCTTTACATCATCAACGGTTACGCGATTTAAATCGTCGGTATAACCAATAACCGGCCAAGCGTACGGATGTTTAGGCGGATACAAAATTTTATTGATCTCTTCTTCTCTTGCTAAACCGTAAGGTTGGTTTTCCACGTTCTGTGTTTTTTCGTTCTTAACTGTACTGCGTTGCGTTTCGAATTTTTTCGTAGTAAGTGAATCCAATAAAAATCCCATACGGTCGGCTTCCAGCCAAAGGGCTGTTTCCAGATTGTTTGAAGGAACCGATTCGTAATAAACCGTTTTATTATGTTCTGTAAAACCGTTCATCTCGCCACCTGCTGTAGAAACAATTTTAAAATGTTCTTCATCGGCCACGTGTTTTGAACCCTGGAACATCATGTGCTCGAATAAGTGAGCAAAACCCGATCTTCCTATATCTTCACGATTGGATCCTACCTTATAGGTTACCACAACGTTTACAACCGGATCGGAATGATCTTCGCTTAACAATATTGTTAAACCGTTAGGTAATTTCCATTTTTCGTAAGGGATCACCACTTTATCCGGTTGAGCAAGTGTTTTTTCTACTAGTGTAGGTTGAGCCAAAAGGCTTGTTAAACAGGCAAAGCCAAGCAAGCCCGTAAGTAATTGTTTTTTAGTCATCATGGTTGTTTTAATTGAACTACGAATTTATCTATAAAATACTAAGGTCCTTTGCCGCTTTTAACTGATATTATCCGTAGGTGTAATATCTGTAGGCGGAACATCAGTTGGTGTTACATCAGGCGTGGGATTATCGGTTATTTCACCGGTATTCTCTTCCTGCTCTTCATGATCCACCTTAGTTACCGCGGCTATTTCGTCTGACTCAGATATATTGATCAAACGAACACCCTGGGTAGCACGGCCCATCACTCTTAAAGTAGCAACATGCAATCGAATGGTAATGCCGTTCTTGGTAATGATCATGAGGTCATTTTCATCGGTTACCGATTTAATGCCAATCAGATTTCCGGTTTTATCGGTAATGTTAATGGTTTTAACGCCCTTTCCTCCACGATTGGTGATACGGTATTCGTCAATATCACTCCGTTTACCATAACCTTTATCGGATACCACAAGCACCGAAGATTTAAGGTTGTCGATACAGATCATACCTATCACTTCGTTATGGCTTCCTTCTTCATCATCCAGATCGATACCGATAACACCCGAAGCGTTACGACCCATCGGACGAACTTTTTCTTCGTTAAAGCGACAAACCTTTCCAAGTTTGGTAGCGAGCATGATCTCATTCTTACCATTGGTCAATGCAGCTTCTAACAGAACATCTCCTTCGCGAATGGTAATGGCATTGATACCGTTGGCACGAGGACGTGAATAAGCTTCTAATGTTGTTTTTTTGATTATACCATTCTTGGTACAAAGTATGATGAAGTTATTATTAATGTAATCTTCGTCGGACAGATTTTTAATATTAATAAAGGCTTTTACTTTATCATCGGGCGCTATGCTTATTAAATTCTGAATAGCGCGTCCTTTACTTTGTTTGTTACCTTCCGGAATTTCGAAAGCTCTTATCCAGTATACTTGTCCTTTTTCGGTGAACAACAATAAATAATTATGTGTTGAAGCGGTGAACATGTGCGCGATAAAATCCTCTTCGCGGGTTGAAGAACCTTTACTGCCTTTTCCTCCCCTACCCTGTGCACGGTATTCGGAAAGACTGGTACGTTTCATATAACCCATGTGAGAAATAGTGATCACTACATCTTCATCGGCTATCATGTCTTCCATTTTAAGATCATCACCCGAGAAAACAATATCAGTACGACGTTCATCGCCGTATTTTTCTTTGATCTCAATTAATTCGTCTTTGATTATTTTATAACGCAACACTTCGTCAGTTAATATATTTTCTAAAAAGTCGATCTGTTTTAATAATGCTTCGTATTCTGAGTTCAGCTTATCGCGTTCCAGTCCGGTTAACGTACGTAAGCGCATATCGAGGATGGCACGCGTTTGAATTTCGCTCAGGTGGAAAGTTTCCATTAACTGATCTTTCGCGTCATCCGGGGTTTTGCTTTCGCGGATAATTTTGATCACTTCATTTAAATGATCGATTGCGATAAGCAAACCTTCTAAAATATGTTCACGTTTGCGGGCTTCGGCCAATTCAAATTTTGTACGACGAACCACCACATCGTGACGGTGTTCTACAAAATAATGAATGATATCTTTAAGATTCAGAAGAAGGGGTCTTCCATTTACCAGAACAACGTTATTGATTGAGAACGAAGTTTGTAAGGCCGTGAACTTATACAATGTGTTTAATACAACGTTGGAGATAGCATCACGTTTGAGTTCATAAACAACACGAATACCTTCACGATTACTTTCGTCGCGGATCTCAGAGATACCTTCAATTTTCTTTTCGTTGCATAATTCCCATTGGCGTTTGATCATTTCCGCTTTGTTGATCTGATAAGGAACTTCCGTTACAACAATGCGTTCGCGGTCGCCTACTTGCTCAATGGTTGCTTTAGCGCGAAGAACTACTCTTCCGCGACCGGTATGAAATCCTTCTTTAACACCTTCGTAACCGTAAATAGTTCCACCTGTTGGAAAATCGGGTGCTTTAATGTGCTGCATCAATCCCGCAATGTCTATGTCGCGATTATCAATATAGGCAATGGTAGCATTAATGGTCTCGGTTAGGTTGTGAGGGGCCATATTAGTGGCCATACCAACTGCAATTCCTGATGCGCCATTGATCAATAAATTCGGTATCCTGCTTGGAAGAACAGTAGGCTCTTGCAGGGAATCGTCAAAATTAGGACGAAAATCAACGGTATCTTTTTCAATATCCGCTAACATTTCCTCCGTGATCTTGCGTAAGCGTGCTTCGGTATAACGCATCGCCGCAGGAGGATCGCCGTCCATGCTTCCAAAATTTCCTTGTCCGTCTACCAACATATACCGTAAACTCCACTCTTGTGCCATCCGCACCATGGTGTCGTAAACGCTGGCATCGCCATGTGGGTGATATTTTCCTAATACCTCCCCTACTATACGAGCGCTTTTCTTATAAGGGCGGTTCGACATTAAGCCCAGATCGAGCATACCGAACAACACCCGGCGGTGTACAGGTTTTAAACCATCTCGCACATCGGGTAAGGCGCGCGATACAATAACCGACATCGAATAATCGATGTAGGCGGTCTTCATTTCATCTTCAATGTTAATGGGAATAATTTTCTCTCCGTCTGCCATAATCTTTATTATTTTTTAGTTCAAATATTTGTTGTTCCAATTGTGCGATTTTATGATATTTTGTCAGTTAAAATCGAAACCTAAAAATACTAAAAAACGTACAATTAAAAAACAGTATAACACCCCCGAAACTACCGAAAAAGCAAGTACTTATATTAGCTACTTATCAACAAATTTTTTGTTAAAAAAAGGCGTTTTTACCCTTATTAAAGCTAACTTTATATCTTACTTTTGAATGTGGCATTATATATGTACATAACCATTTAAAAAGAACCATTATGGAAGCAAAATTTTCGCCCCGAGTTAAAGACGTTATTACGTTTAGCAGAGAGGAAGCTCTAAGGCTGGGGCACGACTTTATAGGTATAGAACATTTAATGCTAGGAATGATCCGTGACGGCGAAGGCGTTGGTATTCGTTTACTTAAAAATCTTAAAACCGATACAAATGAATTGCGTAAACTCATAGAGCAGAATCTTACGCCCGGAGTGCGCAAGTCAAATAATTTAGCCAATATCCCATTGGTAAAACAGG
>JBGASH010000218.1:0-4870 GCA_044229775.1 Bacteroidia bacterium | reverse complement strand
ATTCGGTACCCATTGATTACAATTTAATGGAAACCTTTTGTGGCGCCAATGCATTGGCTGGAAATAATTTTGACAGCCTTTTAGTGCCATTTCGTTGTGTGGCTTCCGATGTTGAGAATAAAAAGCCGGTGATCTTTAAAGATGGAGATCTGGCATCTGCTGTGCGAGCTTCTATGAGTTATCCTTTTTATTTGCGACCAATTAATGTTAATGGGCATTTGTTGTTTGATGGTGGACTTTATAATAATTTTCCAATCGATGTAATGAAAAACGAATTTAAACCTGATTTTACCATTGGGTCGTCGGTAGCCGAGCCAACACTTCCACCGGATGATGATAATCTGTATATCCAATTGCGCCATCTTTTAATGAACCAAAGCAACCCTAGTCCCATTGGAACCGATGGTGTTATAATTGAACCATGGTGTGATGTGGGTTTGTTTGGTTTTGAAGAGGCAAAACGGCTTATCGATAGCGGTTATGCGGCAACCATGCGCATCATGCCTCAAATAAAATTGCAAGTAAGCAAACTACAGGATAATGAAAAATTGAAAGGAAGACGTTCGGCTTTTAGAAAAGCAGACAATCCCGATAGCATCATTTTTAATAGTGTAGTGGTCGACAGCGTTTCCGAAAAAAATAAAGAATATATTAAAAACAATATTTTCTTTCGCAACAAACCCTTCACCTTAAAAAAATTGAAGAAAGAATATTTTAGGTTAACTACCGACGATAAGATACGATCGATCTATCCGGTGGCAACCAAAGACCCCGCCACTGGTTTATTTAAATTGAAGTTGGAAGCAAAAAGGGAAAAGAGTTTTTATGTTGACGTGGGCGGAAATATTTCGAACCGACCAATAAGTGAGATTTTTATGGGGATGCAATATAATTACCTGGGAAAGATAGGTTTTAGCGCTTATGCTAACGGGTATTATGGAAAATTAACCACCAGTGCTCACGGAAAACTTCGGTTCGATTTTCCAGCGGCTGTACCATTTTATGTAGAGCCAGCTATAACTTATTCACGTTGGGATTATTTTACAAGCAGCGCGCTATTTTACGAATTTGAAAAACCGCCTTACCTGGTCCAGGAAGATCTTTTTGGCGAGCTTAATTTAGGACTGCCTTTGGGCAACATGTCGAAAGTGGTAATGTCGGGAGGATATGCCGAGTGGGGAAACAAATATTATCAAACCGATCAATTCACTAAGCTGGATACGGCCGACCGCACTTACTTCGATTTTTTTTATACACAAACCGCATTTGAACTTAATACTTTGAATCGAAAACAATATGCCACCGAAGGGACAAGGTTATATTGTAAAGCCAAGTATGTAAGCGGCGCCGAAAGTTACTATCCGGGAAACACCTCTGTCGACACCGTTGAATCAAAGAATTATCCTTATCATAACTGGATCCTTTTAAAATTGACACTGGATAGTTATATAAAAACCATCAAAGGATTTAAGATAGGTGTGTTTGCCGAAGGGGTGTATTCTTCACAGGATTTTTTCCGCAACTATAGTTCTACCATTTTATCGGCTCCTGCATTTAATCCAACTCCCGAAAGCCAAACATTATTTATTGACAAATACAGGGCGCATCAATATTTGGCCGGCGGATTAAAAGCTATAACAACGCCATTTAAAAACTTTGATATTCGATTAGAAGCTTACCTCTTTCAACCCGTAACAACTATTCTTAAAACGTCCGATCAAACCGCTAAGTACAGCACGCCTTTTTTATATCGTAACTTTATTGGCTTGGCGGCGCTGGTTTACAATACACCCGTTGGACCTATTAGTGTTGGCGTGAACTATTACGATAAGAATGAAAACAACTTTTCGTTATTCGTGCATTTTGGTTACACCATCTTTAACAAGAAATCGATAGACTAATTTAGTTCTCTTTAGTAACCGTTTTAAGATTCAATAAATTCATAGGGTTAGTGGTAAAGCCTTTGATCTTATGGCTTACTATTCGAACCACCTCATCATAATACAAAGGTATTATTGGCGCATCATCAATGATCAATTGATCCATTTGACGATACAGATCGGTTTTAAGACTATCGTTGGTTTCTTTCAGCGCTTTTTCAAACAAAACATCAAACTCAACGTTTTTATAATGAAAATAGTTGAAACCGGCGGGCGCAAAATTTTTGCTGTAAAACAAACTCATGAAATTTTCCTCATCCGCATAATCACCCACCCACGATTTCTTGAACATGTTGTATTCACAGGCCGCTACCGCCTGACGCAAAATAGAAGGTTTGTCAATGCTGATCTTTAACTTAATGTTATTTTCGGCCCATTGCGACTGAATGAACTCTACCTGTTCTTTATAATTATCGGTGATGTGAAGGGTTATTTCCGGTAATCCTTTTCCTTCAGGGTATCCTGCTTCAATTAATAATTGCCTTACCTTATCCTGGTCATAAGTATAACCTTTTACACCTTTTGATGCAGCTAATCCATTAGGAATAAAACCACCTTTTGCTGCAACACCAATGTTATTTCTTAAAAAGCGCATCATTTTATCACGATCAAACGCGTAGTTAAGGGCCTGACGAAATGCTTTTTTGCGGAGTGGGGAGTTTTTTACTATCGCGATATTCTCATCCACCAATATCCCTAAATAATCAGTTTTCAAGAACGGTTGTTTTTGTAAGTAGAATTTTTTAGAATACACATCATTCAGTTCACCGGTAGTTTTACTTAGCACTTCATTAATATTGAAAGCGTCGGGACCGCTAACCATATCAAATTTTCCGTTCAATAATTCCATAAAAGCGGTTTCGCGGTCTTTCACAAACGAAATAGAAACAGCATCAAGGTAGGGGAGTCGGTTTCCTTTTTCGTCTTTCTCAAAATAATTTTCGTTTTTGATCATGATGAGCTTTGTGCCTTCTTCCCACATCTTATAAACGAATGGACCGGTTCCAACCGGATTCCGGCGATAATCTTGTTTGTAATAGTCGATGGCTTCGTATGGAACCACGGAAAAATATTTTGTTGTAAGAACGTTAATAAAGGCGCTAAAAGGTTCTTTGAGATATATTTCAAAAGTAGAATCGTTTGGCGCCATAAAGCCTTTAAAACCGGTATTCTCAGAACGATCGATGTTGGCAAGTAACGACATGGCACTACTAACCCGACTATCGTATAAACGGTTATAAGAAAAAACAAAATCGCTTGCCACAACTTTCCGTCCTTTGCCGCCTTCAAAAACGGGACTATTATGAAAATAAACATCATTGCGAAGGTTGAACGTGTATTTTAAACCGTCTTTACTTATGGAAAATTTTTTGGCGATACAGGGTAAAACGTTTAAATCGTCGTCCATTTGTACCAGACCGTTATATAATAAATTAACAGCCCAAATATTTTCAAGGTTAACCGCGTTGGCAGGATCCAGCGATGTAATTCCGGCCATTTCATTGTAATTAAAAACGGTTTTTGTTTCATGGCTGGTTTTATCTTCTTTACACGAATAAAAAACAAAACAGCCTACTGTAAAAAGTAAGAGGTAATTGCGCATACTACAATATTAAAAAAACAGCACTTGTTTCTTTATTGTATCGTTTAGGTTTTATGCACAATGTTGTGTTTAAAGGTAGGAGTTAATTTTCCTGAATTTTAAGCCACTTGGTGGTATTGGCAGGGTCAACCATCATCAGTAATTCAACCGCTTTAGCTTTTTCATCAGCTGTTCCGGCAGAAAACATTTTTACAATTTCGTCCCTTTTGGCATTAAAGAATAATTGCATGTTAAAGGAAGCGGGACGGGCTTTATAAACAGGTTGCAATAATTTAAGGGCTTCAAAAACGTTGGCGCGACCTTCATCCGGTTTTTCCCACATAATATCCATACCGGTCATATGGTATTTGTATATGCAATCCCTTATTCCGGCAAATAAAGGTTGAAGTTGATTTTCCACTAACCAATAGCGGTTCTTATTAGATTCAAACGATTTCCATCCTTTTTCAACGGCTGTTTGAGCGTTGTTCACGATCAATTGTGCCTTTTGCCAATACTCTGTTCCGCCCATCGGTGCAAAACTGTCGTAATCGTGCGCCAAAATAATGTAAGCGTAATAGGCTAAAACCGAAGTTAGATTGTTCTGAAAATTATTGAGGTTGAACTCAAGGGCGGTAAACTGTTGGAATTTGAACTGAAAGTTTTCATCAATGTAATTGAATAAAGGGCAAGGGTAGGAGCTTTTATAAATCGGCCTGCGCGATTGGATCTGCAAAGTGCCGGCATAATCGTCGTCAGCCACCGAACTAACTGTAATTAAAATAGAACAATCAATTTTTTCCTGAGAAGTATAAAGATCTTTTGTCCATTTGGTATTATTCATGAACTCAAAAACTGCTTTTTTTAACTGATCAAAGATCTGTTTATTGGTACTTCCCTGAATTTGCTGGTAATTGATATCAACAGTACAATTAAGTTCCTGAGAATAGAACGGTAAGGTTAAAAATAAAAGGAGGATTATAAGGTATTTTAACATGGATCAGATTCCTAATTGCGACTGAATAGTGGCTACAATATCTTTTGCCAGATCAGCTTTTGTTTTTAACTCAAAATTAGAGATTTTATTGTGTTTATCAATGATTGTTATTTGATTGGTTTCACTCCCAAAGGCCTTGTTCTCGTTTGAAGTGATGTTAGCAATGATCATATCGAGACTTTTGCCAACTAATTTTTGCTTGGCGTTTTCGATAAGATCGTTGGTTTCGAGTGCAAATCCCACCAGAAATTGCTTTTTCTTTAATTTACCAAGTTCACCTAAAATATCACTGTTCCTTACCAGGTTCAAGGAAAAGGAATCGTCGGTTTTTTTTATTTTTTTATCAGCTAC
>JBGASH010000217.1:0-5093 GCA_044229775.1 Bacteroidia bacterium | reverse complement strand
AAGGTCCACAAAGCAATATTGGTTTGTGTGGCGTTATTGTTACAGGTAAAGGAAACACAAATAGGAACACAACCTTTGTTATTACTTGCCGAAAGTACAGGCACCGGATTTGGATTTACAGTAGCAGGTATAACGGTGGGCGTAGAGCAGCCATTATCTGTTACAATAACAGTATATGTTCCCGACATATTAACCAGTGCATTGGCAATTTGTGGATTTTGATTAATAGAGTTATAACCATTTGGTCCCGTCCAGGAATAAGTAGAACCACCGCCCGCTGTAAAACTGAGTGTTTGTTTTTCGCAAATAGGGCTATTATTAGTAACAATAGGAATAGGATTAGGATTGATAGTAACATTTGTAACAGCCGATGCGGTACAACCCGAAACACTTGAAATGATAAGCGAATAAACACCCGAATGCGCCAGCACTGCATTTGGTATGCTTGGGTTTTGAGCGTTAGAGGTAAAGCCGTTAGGTCCGGTCCATGTATATGTTGTAGCAACTGCCCCGGCGTTAAAATTTAAAGTAGCGCCTTCACAGATCGGTGAATTGTTTGTAGGAACAGGCGGAGGTAACGGACTCACCGTAATGGACGGATTCGCCACGCTGATACAACCGTTTCCGGAAGTTCCTGCAACCGTATAAATAGTAGTAACTGCAGGCGTAAAGGTTATGGATGGTAAATTAGAACCACCCGGAAGCCAGGTATAAGTATTAGCGCCCGAAACATTTAAGGTGGCCCAATCGCCCTGACAAATAGTAGCTGAATTTACTGTTAAAGGTGAACCGGGTGTAACGGATACTTGCACTACACTGCTGTAGGTACCATTTGCTGTGAGCCCTGTTCCAACAGGGCCGCCGGGTCCGGTCCAATTAACGGTATAATTTGAGACGCCAGTTGGTACAAACCGCCAGGCTTCGTTGGTGGCAGTCCATGTTCCCGGGAAATTACGGGCTACCGGTACTGAAGCAACAGTCCCTAACAAATTTTGAATACCAATAATTCCATAACCGCCATTCCATCCAACACACGAAGAGCTGTTTTGAATATATACATCAATATAATTGGTGGTTTCGTGTAAAACCATTTGAAAGGTGGAGTTTGGAATATTGGAGCATGAACCTGGATTATCATACATTGGAATGTTATCCCACGAAATTACTAAAGCACGACAAGGAGCAACTCCATAGGTTGCAAAATAAATATTACCGCTTGAGGTGGGATCAATATCACGAAATGCCGCGTTAATGGTATTACCGGGCATATCGGCTAAGCTTGGAATGGCTGCTGTGATCACCCAATTATCAAATCCATTAGCGTTGGTAAGATCAAATGTTACGTGACCATTAGAACCAATAACACACTGATTATACGAAGTGCCAAAATAACAGAAATTAAAACCCATGTTTTGTACCGCACTCCATTTATCATCTTGTCCGTTCAATATGGTTGAACCGGTATTGTATGAAAAAGGTACGTAAGGAATGGATTGAACAGAGTAGGTATTGGTAGCATTTACCGAAACTACTGTTGAAGTTAAAGTAGCGCAATTACCCGAACAAATGGTAGAACCTGTTGTTGTAATGGAAGGACAACCAACAGAGGCAGATTGTGCAAATGCATTTGTAAAGGATAGCAAGCAAATTACTACAGAATAAAATAAGCGAACGGTTATTTTTTGCTCAAAAGCCAATATGGGTGAATTAATGTACCATAAAAATACTAAATTTTGACCAGAAGCGCTGAAAAATAGATAATTACAAAGATAGTTTGGCTCAATTTGGCCTTTACTTCGCTCAATTAACAATTAAATAACCTAATCCCGCTCGTCAACTATTTGATCGGGCTTGAAGTTTTTAGTGTCAAAAGTGAAGGTAGCGTCGGCGATCTCGGTATTGGTTTTGAATGACTTAATATCGAACACTTCGGTTCCGCCGTCCTTCATCAAACGCTTTAATTGTACCACTTGTTTTTTTGTTTTGTCAACACTTAGTTTAATGGTATGAAATTTTTTCTTTTCAGGTTTTACGGTTGGAAAAAGATCGATCACACTACACATTACTGCGCCTACTTTTTCTTCCTTGCTGAATTTGTATTTAAAGCCTGTTTCGTAAATGGTAAAGATCTTGCTTGGATTTTGATCATCATTGGTAGGATCAAGATTCTTGATAGTTACTTCACCGGCATCCTTATTATGATTCCAGATCGTTTTACCATCGCAAACGATCACGTTACCAGGAATCTCTAATCTGAATTTTTGTCCTTTTACAAGTAATTTTCCCTTTTGGCTTTCTAATACTTTTTTGTCTTTGTTATATAAGGTAAAAACGTACTCGGCACTAATGGTCTTATAAGCTTTAGAGGTTTTACTTAGATCATCAAGAATGGCTTTGGCTTTTGGGTCCTGATCTTCCAAAAAGTTTAAAACTGTAAAGTAAGAAGTAATATGAGTAATTTTTTCATTTATCTTTGAAGTTAAGTATCAAAAGCCATACCATTTGACGTACGAAAATATGAAAAGTTTAAGACATGGGTCAGGCTTCATCTTTTATTTGTAAACTTTAACAAAAAAACCGTTGCGGGATTTCCACAACGGTTTGTCTATAAGTATTACATTTTTATTTCTTTTTATCTGCCGGAGGCGGGGTAGTTGCTGCCGGTGTCGCTGCAGGCGTAGCACCCGGAGTTGCCGTAGCTGCTGTTGCATCTGTTGCAACTGCTGAGGTGGTTGTTTCTTCAACCGCGGCACGTGTTGTTTGAACGCTTACTACCGAAATGTTTTTTGGATGAAGAATTGTGATCCCATCCAATTTAATTTCGCCAGCCGAAATGGACTTACCAATATCCAATTTTTCGGCATTCAATTCAATACGCTGAGGCATTTTACTGATCAGCCCATGCACTTTAAGCTTACGCATGTTCAAGATCAAAATACCACCGTTCTTTACACCCTCTGCCTGACCTCCAACGATTTTAACTGGTAACTGAAGGGTTACCGGTTTGTCTTCAGAAACCTCCAGAAAATCGGCATGAATTAACTTGTCGTTAATTTTATGGAATTGTGCTTCCTGTAAAATGGTTTTGTATTTTTTATCACCCAAAGCAATTTCTACTAAATTGGTATCCGGTGTATAAATAACGTTTTTAAATTCGCGCTGATCGGCATAAAAGTGTACTTGTTCTTTTCCGCCGTAAATAACGCATGGCACACAACCTTTATTTCTAATGGCTGTAGCATCTGTTTTCCCTACGCTCGCACGTAACGAGCCGCTCAATGATACTGTTTTCATTTTTTCATTGCCCACCGAAGCTTTAACGAAGGTGGGTCTTTTTTTTAGTGCTTTCTAAGATCCCGCTTATCTTATGCTGCACGTTTTTATTTTTTAGTTATACGGGTTGGTCCACCGAAGCTTTAGCGAAAGTGGATTAAATTAAAAAATTTGAACTGATAGATTCATAACTATGAACGCTATTGATAACCTTTGCAAACAGATCGGCTACACTTAAAACTTTTATCTTATCACTTTTTTGCGTTAAAGGAATGGTGTCAGTCACTATTAGCTCTTTTATTTTTGATTTTGCAATATTCTCATACGCTTTACCCGAAAGGATAGCATGCGTACACATTGCTCTTACACTTGATGCGCCACGCTCCACCATCATGTCGGCCGCTTTGCAAAGTGTACCCCCTGTATCAACCATATCATCCATCAAAACAATGTCTTTACCCTCAATTTCTCCAATGGCGGTAATATGATCAACCACATTGGCTTTGGTGCGCTGCTTATAGCAAATAACGATATCACACTTTAAATGTTTGGCATAAGCGTTGGCGCGCTTACTACCACCCATATCAGGTGCGGCAATTGCTAAATTACTAACTTGTAAATTTTGTAAATAAGGTAAGAAGATAGTGCTGGCATATAAATGATCAACCGGCACGTTAAAAAATCCTTGTATTTGATCAGCATGCAGGTCCATGGTCATAACTCTGGTAGCGCCCGCCACTGCCAACATATCGGCCACTAATTTTGCACCAATAGCTACACGCGGCTGATCTTTGCGGTCCTGACGCGCATAACCAAAATACGGTAAAACGGCAATGATCTGGTGAGCCGAAGCGCGTTTAGCCGCATCTATCATCAACAACATCTCCATCAAATTTTCGGCAGGAGGCATGGTTGATTGAATGATAAAAACACTTTGACCGCGAATACTGTCTTCATAAGAAGCCTGGATCTCACCGTCGCTAAAGCGATAATGCTGCACTTTCCCTAATTGCTGACCATAAGATTTTGCGATCTTTTCGGCCAATTGAAGGGAGGCATTTCCGCTGAATAAACTTACCCGTGTTTCCATTTTTTATTGAGGGGGCAAATGTAGGGATTTTATAGGTTTTTAGCAAAAAAAACATCCAAAACAAAAAGCCCCGTTAATAAACAGGGCTTTAAACGTTTTACGAATGAATTTTACAGCTTGAATTAGAAAAAGAATTGCTCAGAAACGATCTTTCCGTCCTTTACTTCAAATACGCAGATCTCTTCCAAATTCATTCTTCCTTGCCCTTTAAAAGTGGCGTCTAAACCCATAGCACAGCTAAAATACCTGCCACCAACAATTGGGTCAGAAAAAAATCCGCCATGACGTGCTTCTACCATTGCCGCAAATTGGGCGCCTTTTGCAAGAACCGCTTTTTTGCCTTTGGCCGATTTTACAGGCGCATGTTCGGGTTCTGTACTTACAATGTCGTCCGAAAATAATTCTTCCTGCGCTTGCGCTACTTGTCCGGTACGCATTAATTCTACCAGTCGGTTTGCTACTTCCTGGGTGGTTTTTGTTTTTGTGGTGGTTGTCATGATTTCTTTTTTTATGAGTTTAAATAATTAATTTATCTGTTAGGTAAGACAAACAAGTTAGGAAATTTAAATGATCAAAAATCGTTTTTTTATAAATGAAATGGTAACTAAAAGAAAATTATGGTGTTAGAGATAATAGGATAACAGTATTTTAACAGAGTAATAAAGAACAGGAATAGGTTATTTTTTCTTCTTTTTTTTGAGTTTCAATTTTTCCGAATTTTCCTTCACTT
>JBGASH010000216.1:0-4970 GCA_044229775.1 Bacteroidia bacterium | reverse complement strand
AACGTATTGGTACCCTCCGCCAATGTATAAGTTGGGGTACTATTAGTGATATTAGTAACGGTTATAGCACCGGTGAGACTTGTACAATTAGCATTCGTTTGGGTATATGTGGCTGTTAACGACCCTGTACCACCAACAAGAAAGCTTCCTTTAATGGTGTCACAGGTAGTTGTTACAGTATACATAATTGTACCCTGACATAAGTTCGCAACCGTAGCAGATGTTGCGGTAGTATTTAACGTTTGAGCACCATTACTGAAATAATAGTTGAACGGTGGGATCTTACAACCTGCAGTTAATACTAAGGTTGCAGTTCCAGTACATAAACAACTTGATGCTGTGGTAAAACTTTGAACGGTTGGATTAACCGGTAAACCGCAACTACTAATATCTAATTGTGCGATACCTGCATCGTAAGAACCACCACATACTGTCTGATAAGCTCCCCCAGTGGTTGGATAATTACACATTGTAAAAGCTGTTATATAAGTATGACAACCAAAAACAGAAACGCAACCGCCGCAGAAAGTAGTTTCGTTATTAGGACTGGCAGAAGTACCGGTACCTAAATATCCCAGACAAACTAAAGGCCCGGCAGGACTATAAGAAGCGATCCACTGATCTTCTGTTCCTAAAAAATTTGGTTGATAAGCGCAAGGGGTTGTTGGATTATTGGTGCTATACGTATCTCCACCCGCTACGATGTTATTACTTCCATCGCAAGCAATACCGGTACAATAATCGGAAGAAGTCCCACCCATATAAGTACCCCATTGACGAACACCTGTGCTATTGAATTTTACAATGAGTGCGTCAATTGCGCCGCCAAAAGCAGTTTGTGCAGCACCTGCGGTTACAAGAACGCCTAACGGAGGAGCGGTTCCAATGAACCAGCCACCCATGGCAACGTTTCCTAAGTTATCAGTAGCTACGGCCAAACCGTATTCCGTACCAGCGCTGCCATAATAGGTTGACCAAATTAACGCTGTTCCACCGGTGTTGATCTTAGTTAAAAACGCATCGCTACCACCTGCAAAAGCCATTTGATGACCGGCCAATGTTGGAAAATTTGGTGAGCTTGTATATCCAGTAACATAAATTGCGCCTGAAGAATCGGTACAAACTCCGGTAGTGCTGTCCCAACCTGAACCGCCAAGATAAGTACCCCATGTCCGCGCACCGTTAGAAGCAAATTTTATAATGAAAGCATCACCACCACCAGCAGGAGCGGTTTGGTAAGCGCCACCAGTTGAAATTCCTGTTGCTGTACTTGTGTTTCCATAAGCGATCGCATTACTTGATCCATCCGAACATACATCTGTAACAGTTCCGTTAACAAAAGTACCCCACTGACGAACTCCTACATTGTTAAGCTTTACCACGAAACCGGTTCCGGTAGTAGATTGAAAAACTACGTTAGCACCAATTGCTCCAATTGGGAAATTAGCCGAGCCTGTGTTTCCACCGAAAATAACATTATTACCCGCATCGGCGCAAATTCCCTGACCGCTTTCAAAACTTGTACCTCCGTAGTAGGTTGCGAAGTTACGCACGGTACCATTGGCTTGAAGACTTACAACGTACACGTCGTTACTACCACCGTTAGCTGTTTGAAAAGCACCTCCAGAAACCGGAAAATTGGTTGAAGACGTATAACCAACTGTAATAACGTTTCCAACATTGTCGTTATTGATAGAATAACTAAATTCCATACTATTCCCACCATAATAGGTGATCCATGGATCGATGATCAAAGGAAGGGAAGTATTGTAATTCCCAAGTTTAAAGGAAATGAAGGTTTCATTCTTTTCATTTGTATTTAGAACATATTCTGCTTTAATAGTTATATCGCCACCATTAGAGGTTTGATAAACTTTTGGCATCCACTCGGTAAGATCGCCCAATTTTGTTTTCACTTGTATACGGCCATCTTTTAATATCACATGGTCGGCTCCTGAATATTTTAATTTTACATCAGAGGGTTTTGCACCCGGTTTTACAACAATGTCGTATTTTAATCCTTCTGCTTTCCCACCATAAAACACAGCGTCGATATTATTATATACATTTTCGTACACCACTTTGTTATATTGACTTACACCGGTAACACCATCCTTACAATGTGGATAATAAAAATTCAAATAGCCAGATAATTTTTCGTCGTTGATCGTTTTTATGTTTTCATTACAACCAGCAAAATCCACATCTACACGATATCCTTTGTAAATTGCTTTCTTAAGAAGTTCTTCTTTCAGTTTCATTTCTCCTAACTCATCAACCTTTCCTGCCTCTTCAGCTTTTTCTGCCTCTTCATTGATACTGTGCATTACAGAATTCATATCGGTGATGACGTAACTGATACCAGTTTTACGCAAAAAAACCTGCGATGGGCCCGAATTACTAGTGTACAATACATCGGGTCTTAAATTTCCTTCCATGTCGGCAACCTGACCCATATTAGGCGTGAAACACATTCCATTTGCACCGCGATTTCCGGTTGCTTTACGGGTTGATCCTTTTTTTGAAGTTTGCGAATAATAATCTGTGTAAGGTACCGCGTTATTACAAAATGGCGCTTCGATCTGACTCTCGGCTTTTTTACTTAAACCTGATGAAGTAACTGCTTTAAGCGGAGTACCACCCATCATACTACCGTTAAAAAGAACAAAAACGGCTAAAAAAATTTGAACAAAACCTTGACCGAATGATCCGGCAATTTGCTTGTTCATGTTAGTTTTTGGGGATGTTGCTATCATGTTTTTATTTTTGGGTTATTATCTAAACAATACATTTTCAATTAATCCTAAATATTGCAATACATCTAAAGTAATACATGAACTAAAAAATTAACAATTTTTCAGTAATTGAAACCCCCATTTCACTCATTAAGCATCACCAAAAACGATTTAGATTAATATTAGTCAAGAAAAATCTAAATTATTTTTGGTTAATAAAGTGTTGAAAAGGTAGGACTTTTTAAAACAGGCAAGTAATTGGAACTTTCCTATAGTTCTCGAAAAGCGTTTAAATTATTTTACTTTCCCAATAACCTGGATATCGCTGATAGCAACTCTATTGTTTTTTTTACCGGGATATACATCCACTATTCTGAATTTCAATTTGCACCGACGATTCTTTTCTATCTTCAATTTATCAAGATCGATGCTTTGCTGTTTGTATGTATCTTCAAAATTAATTTCGGCGTAAGCCACATCATTAACACTTAAGGTCATTTGTTTCACACGCGAATCGTCTTTCCAGGTATGAAGATCTTTTCTCCACCCGTTATAAAAACAGATCGATCTGATCTGTCCGCCACTATACGGGAATTCTTCGAGATCAATTATTATTTCTATTTGATCGTTCTTTCCATCGCCCGAACTCATCCAACAAGTGCGCATGTTCCCATCTATAATATTTTTACCTTCAAATTTATCGGCGCCATCCGCTTCTGCTTTTGAACTTACAATTATAGAAGGCTGTACCTTAGGAATAATATCTCCTTCGCTGCGGTTGTTGGTCTCATAAGCGTCGTCGCCAAATACATCAAACTCATTAATAGAAGCGTCATAAATGATTATTTCGTAATCGGATTGCGAAAAGACAGGAATAGCTAAGTAATTTCTTCATTTTATTCAAAATTTGATCAGTTCTTCATATAGTTTTTTAACCGGAAGTCCCATAACATTATAAAAACTCCCTTCTATTCTATCAATGCCAATATACCCTATCCAATCTTGAACACCGTAACCACCGGCTTTGTCGAAAGGACTGAAATTAGTAAGATAATATTCGATCTCTTCGTTCTTCAGTTCTTTAAAAAAAACTTTACTGTTGTCGTAAAACACGATCTCCTTTTCAGAATTTTTTAAGCACACCGCAGTAAATACTTCATGCATTCTTCCACTCAAAGTATTGAGCATTTTTTTTCCTTCTTCAAAGTCGGCCGGCTTATTCAACACTTTCTCATTACACCAAACAATGGTATCGGCTGTAATAAGTAAATCGTTATTTTTTAACTTATCAGGATAAGCGTTGGCTTTTTTTTGGGCAAGATAAATCGGAATTTCGCTCGCTTTTAAATTGAGAGGAAAAGATTCATCGGCGTTAACCGGTTTTAAAACGAATTCGAATCCCAAACTTTTTAAAAGTTCCTGCCTTCTTGGTGAACCCGAACCCAAAATTAAACGATAAGGGAATTGTTTCATTACTTTTTCAACGCTATTCATAAACGAGTTTAATTAAAAAAGTAAAAGCGATCCCAAACAGCATTATAACTTTAAGCAACAAGCTCGACATTTTAAATTGGTTGGGCGTTTTTGCTTTAAGGATCATAAATATGAGAATTGATAATGGCATAAAGATGGTTGTTATGAGATAAAAGGCCGCTTGCTTATGCTGCCATTGCCACAATTTAAGTATTGAAAAGCTTAAAATTCCCAATGTGATGATGATCAGAAAAAAACAAACCGTTTTTGTAGTTGTTATTCCCCAGCTAATGGGCATAGTTTTACCACCTGTTTGAACATCTCCTTTAAAATCTTCCATGTCCTTAACTATTTCGCGGATCAACGAAGTAAGAAAAGCAAAACCACAATATAAAAGCGTAATAACCACCGCCAACTTGATCTTATCTGCATACTGGTCAAAAAAAGCGGTGTTGTGGTAAACGCCAAATAGCACTTCATAGGCCAAAGGCATCATCGGTACAATTGCGGTAAGTAATGCGATGACAATATTGCCCGTTAATAATTGCTTTTTAAAATTAGTTGAATAAAACCACAATAAACAAATGGCCAATAATTGAAAGAAAACAAGTCGTAACGCGTAAGACCGATACGCCAGCCACGCGCCCAATAGCAAACCAACACCACTAAATATCAAATGCATCAACATGGCGGTGCGTCTCTTAATGGTTTTATCTATCACTACCGTTTCGGGCCGGTTGATACTATCTGTTTTTACATCAA
>JBGASH010000215.1:0-5679 GCA_044229775.1 Bacteroidia bacterium | reverse complement strand
TCAACTCCGGTTTCGTTGAACGAAAGA
Organism: Bacteroidia bacterium; assembly: GCA_044229775.1. Classification (GTDB taxonomy): domain Bacteria; phylum Bacteroidota; class Bacteroidia; order B-17B0; family Aurantibacillaceae; genus JAHEYG01. The sequence goes on along the minus strand of JBGASH010000215.1, from coordinate 5,652 downwards.
TCAACACCGATGTAATTGCTGATTACTTTTTGTACCAAACCGTTCATGCGCCAAACACGATTTTAAAAAACGTTTCCATGCTTTTGCCCGGCCATTGCATGCTTTTTAAGGAAGGTGAAATGGAAATAAAAAAATACTGGGACATAAATAATTTTACCAAGCAAGGACCGGAATTAAATTATAAAGACACCTGTCATAAAATAAATGAGCTCCTTTTTCAATCGGTTGAAAGGCGTTTGGTGGCCGACGTGCCTTTTGGCACATTTCTATCGGGCGGGATCGATTCGAGTGTTGTAACTGCTATGATGAGTAAGTTATGCTCCAAAAAAGTAGAAACATTTAATGTTTGTTTTGAAGAAGGCGATTTTTCGGAAGCGGTGTATGCCCGCCAAATAGCTAAACAATTTAATACCGATCATCACGAAATAAAATTATCTCCCACAGATTTTTTAAATGAACTCCCCGAAGCGCTTTCAGCGATGGATCATCCCAGTGGCGATGGACCTAATTCATATGTAGTGTCAAAAGCAACGAAACAAGCCGGTATTAAAATGGCTTTATCCGGATTAGGTGGCGATGAATTGTTTGCGGGTTACGATGTTTTTAAACGGATGGTTGAAGTAGAAAAAAGATCTTACCTCAACATTTTACCTTCGTGGATAAGGAAAATTCCGGCAACAGCCATAAAATACAAGAATAAGTCGGTAGCCGGCGATAAGATCTACGAGGCGCTTTCGCTGGATACCATTTCGGTTTCAAACAGCTATCCTATAACCCGTAAAAACTTTTCAGATGATCAAATGAATCAATTACTGGCGAGGCACGGTAAGACGGATCATTTAAAACAGCTGGTTGCCGCAATTAAAAAAACCGACAATCAACATTTATTATCCTATATCTCCGCACTCGAAATAAATTCGTACATGCAAAATACGTTATTGCGCGATACCGATCAGATGAGTATGGCCGTTGCATTGGAAGTACGGGTTCCTTTTTTAGATTTTAAATTAGTTGAATTTGTTTTGTCGGTTAACGATGAATTCAAATATCCAAGTACACCAAAAAAATTATTAATTGATTCGCTCAATGGATTATTGCCGGCTGAAATAATCAACCGCCCTAAAATGGGTTTTACCCTCCCCTGGAAGCACTGGCTCAGGAACGAACTTAAAACCTTTTGTGAAGAAAAGATCCACTCACTTTCTAATCGCGACTTTGTAAATAAAGACGTGCTTTTACAAATGTGGTCAGAGTTCTTAAAAAATTCGGAACGCATTACCTGGTCGCGACTCTGGCATTTAGTGGTACTTGAAAACTGGATGCAAAAAAATAACGTTAACTGATTTGCAAAAAAAGAAGGTCGCCATATTAATTGATTGGTATCTGCCCGGAAATAAAGCGGGCGGACCGGTAAGATCTATATATTCATTGGTAAACCTTCTGAAAAACGAATTTGATTTTTCGATTATCACCACCAATTACGACTTGGACTCGCCCACCCCTTACGACGGGATAAAACCTGATAAATGGTCAGAACACAATGGTGTTCCGGTTTATTATTTTTCTAAAGATCACCTTACGGGCAAAACCTTATTGGAAGTTATTAATTCATTAGCTCCAGATATACTTTACTTAAATAGTTTTTGGTCTTATTACTTTGCTATTCTGCCACTTCGTCTTAAAAAGCACAATAAGTTCAAGGCAAAAATAGTTTTAGCGCCACGGGGTATGCTTGGTAAAGGAGCACTATCACTTAAACCACTTAAGAAAAAACTGTTTTTGTTTCTTTCAAAACTCAGAGGACTTCATAAAAATATTGCTTTTCATGCCACAACTTCTTTAGAAGAAAAGGAGATCCGGCAATTTTTTCCTGCCTCCGAAATAAAAATTGCGGCCAACTTAAATGCCACGCCTGCCTTAAAAGAAAGAGCCCTAATAAAAAATACCGGTGAACTTAAATTAGTATTTCTTTCGAGGATCTCGAGAGTAAAAAATTTACACTTCGCTCTTCAGATCTTATCCGAATTAAAGACCGAAGGGATTATTACTTACGATATTTACGGGTTAATAGAAGATAAAGCGTATTGGGATGAATGCAGTGCCATTATTCAAAAATTACCGAAGAATATCTCTGTTAATTACAGAGGCCAATTAAGTTTTGATAAAGTTCAGGAGGTTATAAGCCGGTACCATTTTTTATTTCTTCCAACGCTCAACGAAAATTTTGGACATACCATTGCCGAAAGTTTGTTATCGGGTTGCCCGGTTATTATAAGCGACCGCACCCCGTGGAATGATATAGAGCAAAACCACTGCGGTTACGCTATCCCTCTTAATGAAAAGAACCGTTTTAAAAAAGTACTTGAAAATGCGGTGGAAATGAATACTGCCGACTATAAAGAAATGTCGGAAAATTGCCTTAAATTTATAGGGCAAAAAATTAACCTCAAACAAAGGTTACTGAATATGCACGCTTATTTTTATGAACGATCAGCTTAAAACAGACCTGTCTACATTCGATAACTCCACCTTGATCATGGCGCAAGCTATTTTAAGCGGTGTTTGTGGCATTTGGTCAATGCTGCGTTCATTAACCGTTACAACCCTTTTGTAACCTTAAAATTTTCTGGCTTCGCGCTTTTGGCGCTACCATTGGTAAAAACGTGATGATAAAACCCAAAGTGAACATTAAATATCCCTGGAATTTGAAAATTGGCGATAATGTTTGGGTTGGTGAATGCGTTTGGATCGATAATTTAACCAAAGTGGATATTAAGAATAACGCCTGTATTTCGCAAGGAGCCATGTTGCTGTGCGGGAACCATCATTATAAAAAGACCACGTTCGATCTTATGGTTGGAAAAATCACTATTGAAGAAGGTGCCTGGGTTGGCGCAAAGGCCGTAGTTTGCCCGGGAGTTATAGTTCATACACACGCCATTTTAACAGTTGGAAGTGTGGCCGTAAAAAACCTTGATCCTTATAGTATTTACCAGGGCAATCCCGCCGTTAAAATTAAAGATCGGGTTATCAAAAAATAACAATTTGTGCACCCTCCTGTAACCTTTTCTGAACTTATTCGTACAACCCCACGTGGGCAAGTTATGCCTTTTAAGGCACACCTTGGTCTCACAAAAGCCCAATTTGGTCGGATAGTTTTTAAGATAATAACGAGGACGATTATATTTGTTACACATGGATGATAATAAATTCATAATCCCTAAAACCAATCAAACACCGCACGTGGAGTTCGACTTCAACAATGGTACTTTTTTGATCAGGGGCCGTATCATTCCTGAAAACCCAATGGAGTTTTTCCGACAGATCAACGAACAAATAGATGAATACCTGAAAGCCAATAAGAATAATCTTGAAATTAATATGCAACTTGATTATTTTAACACGGTTTCTTCAAAAATGCTATCTAAGTTTTTTCTTAAAGTGGTTTCTACCCACAAACCTACTCTTAATTGGTTTTATGAAAAGGACGATGCCGAATTAAAAGAAGCAGGTGAAGACTATTCGCACATCATCAACTATCCAATAAACTTAATTGAGGTGGAGGAAGACAAAAGTTAACTTTACACAATTCTTGTTGGTAACAACACCAACAAAGGCACCTAATCTCCTTTTTCTTTTAGTAATTTTTCCAATCCGTACATTTCATCCCTTAAACTGGCTGCCTCCTGAAAATCCATTTGCTTGGCCGCTCTTAACATAGCACTTTTGATCTTGGCGATCTGCTTTTTTAATTCCTCGGCGGTCATATATTGTACCACCGGATCGGCGGCAACGGTAATTTCTTCAGGCTCTAAATACGCTCTTACCAATTTACCATCTACCGTAATTTCTATTCCTGAATTATTGGTTTGTAAAGCTTTTTTACCTGCTTGTTTAGGTGTTATGTGATGTTTGAAATTATATTCAATTTGTTTTTGTCTGCGGCGTTGAGTTTCATCAATGGTAAACCGCATACTATCCGTAACCCGGTCGCCATACATGATCACACGTCCGTTAATATTACGTGCCGCACGACCCACGGTTTGCACTAAACTTATTTCGTTCCGTAAAAAACCTTCTTTATCCGCATCTAATATGGCAACCAAAGAAACTTCCGGAAGATCTAATCCTTCTCTCAATAAATTTATTCCCACTAAAACATCAAACATACCCACTCTTAGCTGGCGCAAAATTTCTATCCGGTCCAAGGTGTCTACTTCGGAGTGTATATAGCGGCAACGTACATTTAATTTGGTAAGATATTTCGTTAATTCTTCGGCCATGCGTTTGGTCAAAGTTGTTACAAGAACGCGTTCGTCCTTTTCTACAACTTTATGAATTTCATCCAACAGATCATCCACCTGATTCAAACATGGCCGCACTTCAATTACCGGATCCAAAACACCTGTTGGTCGTATTAATTGCTCCACCACCACTCCTTCCGCTTTTTCCAATTCGTATTCGGCTGGTGTGGCGCTCATATAAATTATTTGATTGGTTAATGCTTCAAATTCTTCGAACTTAAGCGGACGGTTATCTAGCGCCGATGGTAGTCTGAAACCGTATTCCACTAAGTTTTGCTTACGCGAAAGATCGCCGCCGAACATGGCCCGTATTTGCGGAACCGTTACATGGCTTTCGTCAATTAACAGTAAATAATCCTTCGGAAAATAATCCATTAAACAAAAAGGTCTTGTTCCGGGCAAACGGCCATCAAAGTACCGCGAATAATTTTCAATGCCACTGCAATACCCCAACTCGCGTAACATTTCAAGATCGTAGTTAACCCGTTCTTCAATGCGCTTGGCCTCTAAAGTTTTATGCTGCGACTTTAAAAATTCAACGTGCTTCACCATATCATACTGAATACTCACCATGGCTTTTTGCATACTATCTGGAGAAGTAACAAAAATATTAGCAGGATAAATATTAAAACTGGTGAATTTACGGATCACAGTTCCGTTAGCCGGATCAAACGTTTCTATACTTTCAATTTCATCACCAAAAAAACAGATCCTTACACAATGGTCGGCATATGCCAAATTCACATCGACCGTATCGCCTTTCACTCTAAAAGTTCCCCGCAAAAATTCTTCGGTCGTCCGACTATACAAAGCGCTCACCAATTGGTGTAAGAATTTATTTCTCGAAACTTTTTGACCGGCTTCTAAAACAATCACATTATTTTTAAAATCCAGCGGGTTCCCAATACCATAAATACACGACACCGAACAAACCACAATTACATCACGCCTGCCCGATAATAAAGAAGAGGTGGCGCTCAATCGCAATTTTTCGATCTCATCATTAATGGCGAGGTCTTTCTCAATATAGGTATCGGTGGTAGGCAAATACGCTTCGGGCTGATAGTAATCGTAATAACTAACAAAATATTCTACCGCATTATTCGGAAAAAATTGTTTGAACTCGCTGTACAATTGCGCGGCCAGCGTTTTGTTATGGCTTAATATCAAAGTTGGTTTATCTACTTGCTGTATTACGTTGGCAGCTGTAAATGTTTTACCCGAACCGGTAACCCCCAGTAATACCTGATGTTTGGTGTTTTGCTTAAGACCCTGAACAAGCTGCTTTATCGCAGAAGGTTGGTCGCCGGTAGGTTCAAATTCGGATGTTAGTTCAAAGGCCATTTCT